>NZ_JBFSUV010000008.1:0-118263 GCF_041467515.1 Vibrio sp. 10N.247.311.12 | reverse complement strand
TTCGGAACCGCCGTATGCGACCCACGCTTGTACGGTGGTGTGAGAGGACGGAGGCCGTGAGGCCTCCTCCTACTCGATTCTGACGTTTAGCTTTTACGTTTAAGAACTCTTCTTGTTCGAATCCGCACTCAACATTCATTTCTATCTCTGTTTCAAATTTTGCAATCAAGTTAGTTTTTAAAAGCGAGATTCCCTATGAACTTGTTCCTCGTGCTAGGGAATGACGGAAAGACGCCATGACCTAAAAGCTTCTCTAGCAACGTTTATAACCCCACGTCGTCATCCTCGGGTATGAGGAACGAATGAACCGGGGATCTCTTTCCCAAACGATAGTGTGACGATATTTACAGCAATTGCTTAGCCACCGCTGCTATTTATCAAGCTATTACTAAAAACTATTGATCGTTCATTTCACTTTATGTTACTTTCCCGCGCAATCTCGGAATGAAAATGTTCAAGAAGAGCAACGATTGCTTCTGGGGGATACGCGTAGTGACCATTCTTGCTGATTGGGACATTACGTAGGGTAGGTATTGGCTAGTCCTTTAGCTGATAGACGGGATACTTATGGCGCAGTTCGTCATGTTAATGGGAAACCCAACATTGAACACACTAATTACAACATTGCTAATCAGCTCTGCATTTCCAAAGGGACCAGCTCCTCATAGCTGCCCGATCCTGCAAAAATGTCCAATTCTTCAAAACAGTAGCATTACTGAACCTTGAGCTCACGCTAACAATTTATCGCTGTCTTAAGACGGCTTAATTTCGTATTCGTCATTTGACTTATGCGAGCGTACAGCTATATCTCATTTCTAGACAATACGTGTACTTCACTATGAACTCTCTCCAAATTTAACGAGAGTTGGTGGGTAATTGCGTCTGATGGAGGTGAGTATGAACACATTCAAGGGGACTTTTATGACTACCGCCTTTGAAGTCGATATCAATACTATCGCAAATTCATTTTCAACTATGGTTCCTATCTTAGAGGGAACGTACGACCTAACACCTGACGCTATTTTGCTAGAGCAAGAACAGCATGAGTCGGATGTTCGCTCTTACCCAAGACGCCTGCCTATTGCTATTAAACGAGCATGTGGCGCTTTAGTTGAAGATACTCGTGGCCAACTCTTTCTCGATTGCTTAGCCGGTGCAGGTACACTTTCTCTGGGTTACAACCACCCTGAGATTAACCAAGCACTTAAAGACCAACTCGATTCTGGTTTGCCATACCAAACACTTGATATCACGACTCAAGCAAAAGAGACGTTTATCAAGCGAGTTAAAGCTTTTCTTCCTCAAGACTTTTCAAATAACTCGGTTCTTCAATTCTGTGGCCCATCTGGCGCTGACGCTGTGGAAGCGGCGATCAAGCTCGCCAAGCAAACCACAGGTCGCAACACCATGTTTGCTTTCCGTGGTGCTTACCATGGTATGACGAACGGCACCATGGGTATGATGGGTAACCTCGGCACTAAAGAGCGTCGTAGCGGCTTGATGTCTGATGTGCACTTCATGCCTTTCCCATACAACCTACGCTGCCCGTTTGGTATTGGTGGTGAAGCGGGTGCTAACGCGAGCATTCGTTACATCGAACGTATGTTGAATGATGACGAGTCTGGCATCATGAAACCGGCGGCGATGATCGTTGAGCCTGTGCAAGGTGAGGGCGGTGTGATTCCTGCTCCAGCATCTTGGTTACAAGGCCTACGTCGCATCTGTGATGAGCACGGCATCCTACTGATTTTTGATGAGATTCAGTGTGGTGTGGGCAAAACTGGCCATCGATTTGCGTTTGAAGAGTCTGGTGTTAATCCAGATATCTTATGTTTATCTAAAGCGATTGGTGGCGGACTGCCTATGTCGCTGCTTGTGTTCGATAAGAGCATTGATACATGGAAAGCGGGTGAGCACACCGGTACATTCCGTGGTAACCAATTAGCAATGGTCTCTGGCGCTAAGGCGTTGGAGATCATCGAACGAGATGGCTTAGTTGAGCACGCGAACATCGCAGGCCAATATTTACGTCACGGGCTTGAGAAGATTCAATCACGCGTTAGCTGTATTGCTGAAGTTCGTGGTAAAGGCCTGATGCTCGGTGCTGAGATCAAACAACCAAATGGTGAGCTTAACAAGTTTGGCGAACCACAATCAGACGGCGAACTAACCCTAGCGATTCAACGAGCAGCGTTAGAGCGTGGCTTGATGGTTGAAAAGGGTGGTCGTGATGGCTCGGTAATTCGTTTCCTTCCGCCAATGATTATCTCTTTTGAGCAGATTGACTTTGCACTCCGCGTAATGGAAGAAGCGATCATCGCAGCTGGTGGTGGCTTACAACAAGACCCAGCTTCAAGCGAACAAGCAAACCAAGAATGGAACAAGCATTTCATCCATACAGGTTTAGGCGGTAGCGACGAATTTGCTAACGTGATGAACCAAACCACTCAAGCGATGAAAGCGGTTTTTGAACAGGTTGAAACCCCTTATTCGGGTTTAGATCCAAAAGTGCTAGAAGCAGCTATCAATGCTGTCGACCTTGATAACAATCAACACGCTTTGGTTGATGTTGTAGATAGTACTGCAGACCTTGTCGCTGCAAACTCCATCTTCGTGCAACACCCAGATTGCATTGCACACCTTCACACTCCTCCTCTTATGGCTTCGGTAGCAGCGGAATCGATTATCGCGGCATTGAATCAATCAATGGATTCATGGGACCAAGCATCGGCTGCGACTTATGTTGAGCAGCGCGTTGTGGATTGGATGTGTGACAAATACCAACTTGGCGCACAAGCTGACGGTGTTTTCACTAGCGGAGGCACGCAAAGTAACCTAATGGGTTTATTGCTTGCGAGAGACTGGGTTGCGGATAAGCACAATGGTCATTCTATCCAAAAGCTTGGCTTACCAGAATACGCGAGCAAGCTGCGTATCTTATGTTCAAAGAAATCTCACTTCACGGTTCAAAAGTCAGCCTCTCTACTAGGGCTAGGCGAAGCGGCGGTGTGCTGTGTTGATACCAATGCAAACGGCACTATCAAGCCTGACTTGCTAGACGCAGAAGTGAAAGCACTGAAAGCACAAGGTCTGATTCCTTTTGCTGTGATTGGTACTGCGGGCACAACCGATCATGGTGCTATCGATGACCTTGATGCGATTGCAGAAATCGCAAGTCAGCAAGGCCTTTGGTTCCATGTCGACAGTGCATACGGTGGCGCGCTTATCTTGAGTAGCCACAAGGCTCGCTTACAAGGCATCGAAAAAGCGGACTCTGTGAGTGTCGATTTCCACAAATTGTTCTATCAAACAATCAGCTGCGGCGCGGTATTGTTGAAAGACAAAGCGAACTTTAAGTACCTTCTACATCACGCAGATTACCTAAACCGCGAACACGATGAACTGCCAAATCTAGTCGATAAGTCTATTGCGACCACCAAGCGTTTCGATGCATTGAAAGTCTTCATGACGATGCAAAGCGTTGGACCAAAGCAGTTGGGTGATATGTACGACCATCTTCTTGAGCAAACGCTAGAAGTGGCAGACCTGATTCAAAACCAAGCTGACTTAGAGCTACTCGCAGAGCCGTCACTATCAACAGTGCTGTTCCGATCTAAGCCGTCAGCCAACGGCGAGCTAGATTTAGACAAATTGAATCAAACGCTAAGACTGGAAGCGCTGACTCGTGGTGTTGCAGTACTCGGTGAAACGGTCGTGGATGGTAAGAGTGCGCTTAAATTCACTATCTTGAATCCGTGCCTAAAGACATCAGATTTCAAATCTCTAATTAACAAAATTCAAACTCTAGCCACTGAGCTAGCAGAACAACAAGGGTAATTAATACTATGGCTATTCTACAAATTGGTGCAGGCGGCGTTGGTTGGGTTGTTGCACACAAAGCAGCACAAAATAACGAAGTACTGGGTGATATCACAATCGCTTCTCGCACAATCGCGAAGTGTGAAAAAATCATCGAATCTATCAAGGGCAAAAACAACCTTAAAGATTCAACTAAGAAACTAGAAGCACGTTCAGTAGACGCTGATGATGTTGATGCGCTTGTTGCTTTGATTAAAGAAGTTCAGCCGGATCTAGTGATCAACGCTGGTCCTCCTTGGGTAAACATGGCAATCATGGAAGCATGTTACCAATCTAAAGTTTCTTATTTAGATACATCGGTAGCGGTTGACCTATGTTCTGAAGGCCAACAAGTACCACAAGCTTACGATTGGCAGTGGGGCTACCGTGAGAAGTTCGCTGAAGCAGGCATCACAGGTATTCTTGGTGCTGGTTTCGATCCAGGTGTGGTATCAATCTTTGCTGCATACGCGGTTAAGCACTTGTTCGATGAGATTGACTCAATTGATGTAATGGATGTGAATGCTGGTGACCACGGCAAGAAGTTTGCGACAAACTTTGACCCAGAAACCAACATGCTTGAGATCCAAGGCGATTCTTTCTACTGGGAAAATGAAGAGTGGAAACAAGTACCTTGTCACTCTCGTATGCTCGAGTTTGAATTCCCGAACTGTGGTTCTCACAAAGTTTACTCAATGGCGCACGATGAAGTTCGTTCAATGAAAGAGTTCATCCCAGCTAAGCGTATCGAATTTTGGATGGGCTTTGGTGATGCATACTTGAACTACTTCAACTGCATGCGTGATATCGGTCTTCTTAGCCCAGATCCGCTAACACTGCACGATGGTACTGTGGTTCAGCCTCTGCATGTTCTTAAAGCACTACTACCGGATCCAACATCTCTAGCTCCGGGTTACACTGGTTTAACGTGTATCGGTACTTGGGTTCAAGGTAAGAAAGATGGTAAAGAGCGTAGCGTATTCATCTACAATAACGCAGACCACGAAGTGGCTTACGAAGACGTAGAGCACCAAGCGATCTCTTACACAACTGGTGTTCCAGCGATTACCGCTGCACTTCAGTTCTTCCGTGGCGAATGGGCTGATAAAGGCGTGTTCAACATGGAACAGTTAAATCCAGATCCGTTCCTAGCAACTATGCCGGAAATTGGTCTAGATTGGCATGTTCAAGAGCTTGAAGCAGGCCAAGGTCTTCCAGTGATTCATGAGCTGAAAAAATAAGAACTGATTTCTTGTTTTGATTGCTAATTAAAGGGGACATGGATTGTTCCCTTTTCGATGATGATAGCCTTGAAGCTTTGGTATCATTTATTTTGATTTTGTAACTCACTGCGCTCGGACAGGACAAAATCAAAATAAATCACACCAAAATTGTTAATTTACCTTTCCATCTATAGATGCTGCTTGAGTGTTTACAAAAATGACGTTTAAGAAAGAAGAACTAAAAACCCCATATTTCATGATCAACGAAGACAAGTTGATTGCGAACTTAGAAAAAGCCAAGCAACTGAAAGAGATTTCAGGTGTGAAATTGGTACTTGCGCTTAAGTGCTTCTCGACTTGGGGCGTGTTTGACATCATCAAACCGTACCTAGACGGTACTACTAGTTCTGGCCCTTATGAAGTGAAATTAGGTCACGAAACTTTTGGCGGTGAAACTCATGCTTACAGTGTGGGCTACAGTGAAGATGACGTGAGAGAGGTTGCTGACATCTGCGACAAGATGATCTTCAACTCTCAAAGCCAACTTGTTGCTTACCGTCATATTGTTGAAGGTAAAGCTTCACTGGGTTTACGTTTAAATCCGGGCGTGAGCTACGCAGGGCAAGACTTGGCGAATCCAGCACGTCAATTCTCGCGTTTGGGCGTGCAAGCTGACCACATCAAACCAGAAATTTTCGATGAGATTAATGGTGTGATGTTCCACATGAACTGTGAGAACAAAGACGTCGATGCGTTTATCGGCCTGCTTGATTCAATCTCAGAACAGTTTGGTGAGCACTTAGATAAGTTGGACTGGGTGAGCATGGGCGGAGGTGTGTTCTTCACATGGCCTGGCTATGACATCGAAAAACTCGGTCTTGCGCTGAAAGCCTTCTCTGAAAAGCACGGTGTGCAGATGTATCTTGAGCCGGGTGAAGCGATCATCACTAAAACAACCGACCTAGTTGTGACAGTGGTCGATATTGTTGAGAACGTGAAGAAAACAGCGATTGTGGATTCAGCGACTGAGGCGCACCGCCTTGACACGCTTATCTACAATGAGCCCGCATCAGTATTGGAAGCATCAGAAACAGGCAGCCATGACTACGTGATTGGTTCGTGTTCATGTCTTGCGGGCGATCAGTTCTGCGAAGCGAGCTTTGATGAGCCACTTAAGATTGGTCAAAAGCTGCATCTGTTAGACAGCGCGGGTTACACAATGGTGAAATTGAACTGGTTCAATGGCCTTAAAATGCCTTCAATCTACTGTGAACGTAGCAGTGGTGAAGTTCAGAAGCTAAATGAATTCGGCTATGAAGACTTCAAACGCTCATTATCACAATGGTCAGTTAAGTAACTGAATCACAAGTTCAGAGCAATACAAAGAGCAGCTAATGAGCTGCTCTTTTTTGTTCTTTAATTTTGTTTATTTAGCTTTCAATCATCACACGAGTATCTTCACTGAGCGTTTCGAGTTCATTAACTACGTCGTCGATCTGTACTTCGATTGGCAGCTTAACGGCGATTTTTGATGTGAATAGACTTGAGCTAACACCGCCGCCACCAGCGATAAAGACGCGGTGACAATCCATATCGAGAATACTGATTCCTTGTCTATCCAATACATGAGTCACTTCGTTGACGATACCTGCTCGGTCGTTAGAGTCGAGTCTCAAGTGATGGACCGTGTCTTGAACATTGTGTGTATGATCGGAATCGACAAACTGCACGATGAGATCTGGATTGGCGCTGAACGCTTCTTTTACAATCGATTCGTTGATGGCTGGAAGTTGAACCTTTAGTACGCCTGCGACTTGGTCTTCAATAAAGTTCACTTTACTGATGAGCCATTTGCCGTCGTTTTCGTTAGTAACCGCAGCAAGCTGTTTGATTGTTGCTGGTGATGCTTTTCCGATAAAGTTTACGATAAATGTACTGTTCATATCAGCCCCCAAGGTTTCAATTATTCTTTGCTAATTAAATGTTTGATATCACGCGATAAAGTTCTTTAATTTCAGTGTAGAAGGTTACATCGAACAATGTTTGACCTAGGTCAATTTTTGAAACTAAGCTTCGATGCAAAAAAAGAGAATGAAGAGTAGGGCACAAAAAAAGCGGCTAGAGAGCCGCTTTTTAGAAGAGTTGTCACTGTGATTGATGATTCAGCAACTTATATTCAATAACTTATATTGAGTAGTACTAGAGACGAATTAGAACGTTACTTTGAAGTTCATACCAACAAACTGAGAGTCGTATGGTGCGCCAGCATCGTAAGCAAAACGTGCAGCGTCTTGGTTATCCCACCAAGGGTTAGTATTCAGGTTAACTTCTGCATCACCGCCCCATGCGTCACTTACCCAGTAGTGAATGTGTCCAACAGGGTTAAGGAAGAATAGCGACACATCACCCATGGTTTGAGAGCCCATCACTTCGCCACCTGAAGCAATGATATCCTGCTCTGCTTCTAGCATCATTTCACCGACAACCGCACCGAAGAAAGGTGTGATGAAGAGATCTTGCCATGAAGGTACTTCTGCAAACGCTTCTACGCCGTATTCCCAGAAGAACGTCGACATAGTCCAAGAGTATAAGAATGACTCAAACTCGTCGTAACCTGCGTGTCGAGCTGCGGTGTAGTAAACACCACCGAAATATGGGTGCATTACGTAGTTTAGGAAGTGTTCGTCACGGTCCCATGTTGGACCAGCAGAAACGTTATCTTTCCACTTTTTACCTAATGAGCTGATATCACGTTGGTCATCATCCCACTTAGTAATACTTTCAGGGAGCAGAGTCATTAGACCCACTGTCGCGACACTCAAGCCAAGAATGGTGTAGGTTTGACCCATTAGGTAATCCCAATCTTTCTCCTGACTCACCAACATGTGTTTTGGTTGTTGGATTGAGAAGTCGTACTCATCACTCGACTCGCTCAGTGCGTAATTGGTACTAGGCTTGTAGGTGTACAAGTTGTCATTAAAACAGTAATCTTGAGCACATTCATCCGAGTAAGAAAGGTTGATTGGCTGGTCGAAGTCGTATTGGCTTGCGACCGAGTTAACTGACATTAGCATTGAAAATGCGGCAGTAACCTTTGCTAGTAACGGTGATTTGGCCACAAGGGTCTCCATGAGAAAGTTTGGAATTGATCAGGGTCACAATTATCTATTAAATGCCTGATTTAGGGAACTAATAATTTATAGCTTTTCCTAAGAAAACCTTAGGTTTAACATTATTAATATTAGTGAAAAGGCGAATTGCTCCAAATTCAACCATAGACCAGTTTGTAAATAATGCCGTGTCTTTTTATGACAACAAGGGATAGAAATATGACGAAAATCGCAATGTTAAGCACAGGTGAAGAAGTTCTTCATGGAGACATTGTAGATACAAACGCAGCTTGGATGTCTGCTGAGTTTTATCAGCATGGTTTTGCGCTTGCTAAGCGCTCAACTGTGGGTGATCAAATGAATGCTCTTGTTGAAGAACTGCTGATGCTGAGCTTTAACTATGATGTGGTTATCGTTAATGGTGGTTTAGGCCCGACAACCGATGATATGAGTGCTGCCGCCGCTGCAGCTGCTTCCGAGCAGAAACTCGTCATGTTCCCTGAATGGCTTGCTCGTATGGAAGAGATGTTCTCTGGACGTGGCATGCCAATGCCAGACAGCAACCTTAAACAAGCTTTGTTACCTGCGAGTTCAGAGATTGTCGATAACCCTGTGGGGACGGCTTGTGGCTTCAAACTGAAAATTAACGATGCGACTTTCTATTTCACGCCGGGTGTACCAAGTGAATTCAAGCGCATGGTGACGTTTGAGATTCTTCCTGACTTGTCGTGTACCTACCCTCAAGTGGTTGCCTCTGAATGCAGTCGACTGTTTACGTTTGGTTTGTCTGAGTCCGGTATCTCTGATGTTTTGGATCAACTAAAGCTGCCAGAAGGTTATGAACTTGGTTATCGCTCTTATCTGCCGTTCATTGAGGTCAAACTGTTTGGTCCTAAGGCAGACTTAGAAACTCGCGTTAAGCTTCTGCAGATGGTTTACAAGCTGCTAGAGAGTAATGTCGTTAGTGTTGATGAGCCGATGATTGACCATATTGGACACATCATGGCGGAAAAAAAGAAGACGTTATCTGTGTCTGAAGTGTCGACCAAAGGTTCACTGTCAGCGTGGCTGCAATTGAATGAGCAGATAGAAGATTGCTTCGGACACTCATGGGTGATGGCTGAGCCAAAAGAGAGCGAACTTGAAAAGAGCGATCCATTAGCCGCGACCTTTGCGCTGGCTGGAGCAACAAGAGATAAGTGCGGAACTGAATTGGCTTTGGTGACTGGTAAGCTGGAAGGCAACACATTCAGCGTTGCATTGTCGACTGAAGCAGGCGAGTGGGGGCAGGTACTTGAGTTTTATCGTCAGTACTCGCGTGAAGACCAACGCAACGTGATTAAGACCGTTGCCGCCGATATGCTGAGAAGGCATTTAGATAACAAACCGATGTTTGGTACTTATTCTTCGGTTAAGCGATTAAAAGACATGTTTATTCCAGCGGCTATCATTAAGTAGCTATGTAAGCTAACGATGTAAGCGAACTCGCTAAGTCTGTATTAAAAACGCTAGAAAAAACGAAATAAAAAGGCCCAACATCTAAATAGGTGTTGGGCCTTTTGTTTATCTAGCCTTCTAGATAACCAAACAAGCAGCGATGTTTACACGCAACTCATGTCTGTAAGAACTCGATTACAAACCGCTTGTCATATGTAGGCTGTAGAACAAACCACGGCCGATTAACTCTGAAGCCAAGAACAATACTAGTGCTAAGCCAAGGTTAACTGGGTTCACTTTTGCTTTGTTCAGCATAGGTAGAATCCAAATCAACAAGCTTGCCATTAGCAGTGCCACTTGAAGAATCACATAGCTACCTAAACCATCGACTAACTCAGACGCTTTTGCCGCTGAAGTTTGGATGTCTCCGATTAGGTTCAGTTTTCCTACTGTCACAAGCAAGCTGATAGCAACAGCGATAACAGCCAACATGGTGATGTTACGGTCAACCGTAAAGCGGCTGTCGTTTGCGAATACAATCACGAACTGAGATAACAGCAAGCCACCCACAACCATCGTCATGATGAAGCTCAGTGGTGTGTAGATGTTGTCCCACGTCGGTACTGTGTTGATCATGTATACGTTGATCATCGCGTACATGAAGATAACACCCAGTACCATCGCGCTAACCATCAGTGCTTTCTGGATAGCAACGCCACCTTTCTTGACTACCGACAGTAACCATTGCAGGCCACCGACAGCGAAGAATGCCGCACCGAAGAACACTTCGTTAGACAACCAAGCCGAACCTAGCTGATTAAAAGCGTTAAACGCGCGCAGTGGAGAGCCAAGGTGCGTTGTCGAGAACATGAAGCCAAGACCCATCAGTACCCATAGGATAAACATTGGAACCTTGTAGCTGTTCAGCTTCTCTTCGTCATGACCAAGTACCAGTGCACGTGCGCCAATCAGTAAGTAACCACCAACCGCAGTTTGCGCCAGCACCGTAAAGAAGATTAAAGACCACTCATGAAAAATCATCTTACACCTCCTTCGGGTTTGCTAGGTGACCGCTGGTATCGCCAGTCGGCTTCGCGTTTTTGTTCAGCTTAATCACGATGTTTGGTAGCGTTTCTGTTGAAGATGGCAGTGGAGCCACATCCGCACCAGAGCCGTACTTCTCGCGAAGTGTATTGATTTCACCAAACTCCAATGCACGAAGTGGGCAAGACTCAACACAGATAGGCTGTTTGCCTTCAGAAACACGTTGGTAACAACCATCGCATTTCGTCATATGACCTTTCTTAGCATTGTATTGTGGTGCGCCGTAAGGACACGCATTGCTACAGTGCTGACAACCAATACATACGCTCTCATCAACCACAACCAAACCGTCTTCATCACGTTTGTGCATTGCGCCCGAAGGACACACTTTCACACACGCTGGGTTAGTACAGTGGTTACAAGCGATAGATAGGTAGTAAGAAAAGACATCTTTCTGAACCCAGGTATCACCATCTTGAGTGAAGCCACCACCGGCATATTCGTATACGCGACGGTAGTTCGTTTTGATGTCTAGATCGTTATAATCTTTACAAGCAAGCTGACAGGTTTTACAACCCGTGCATTTACTTGAATCAATGTAAAAGCCGTATTGTTTCATTCCAACCTACCTTATGCTTTCTTTAGCGCTTTGATTTGAACTAGGTTTGTATGCTGAGGGTTACCCTTAGCAAGTGGGCTCGGGCGCTGAGTCGTCAGCACGTTGATAGAGCCTGCATGGTCGATCTTCTGACCATCTGGTGCGTACCATGCACCTTCGCCTAGTGCGACAACTCGAGGAAGAATCCTAGGTGTCACTTTCGCTGGAATATGTACTTCGCCACGGTCGTTGAAAATACTCACCATGTCGCCGCTATCAATACCACGTTCTTTTGCATCGATTGGGTTGATCCACAACTCTTGCGGTGCTGCTGCTTTGATTTCTGCAACGTTGCCGTAAGTCGAGTGAGTACGAGCCTTGTAGTGGAAACCGGTTAGCTGAAGTGGGTACTTCTCTGCTAGTGGGTCGTTATGACCTTCGAAAGAGTCCGCGTAAATCGGAAGTGGGTGAATCACTTCGTCTTCTTTCAGCTTCCAAGTCTTCGCGATATCAGCCAGTTGCTCTGAGTAGATCTCGATCTTGCCACTTGGTGTGGTCAGTGGGTTCGCTTCAGGATCTTTACGGAAATCTTCATAAGCGATGTAGTGGTGGTCGTAGCTACGTTTGTAGATACCCAGCTCTTTCATCTCTTCGAAGGTTGGCAGTGTTGGATCGTTCTTACGAGTTTCTGCGTAAAGGTGCTCAATCCATTGCTCTTGAGTACGGCCTTCGGTGAACTCTTTTTCTACGCCCATTCGTTTCGCAAGCTGAGTACACATCTCGTAGATAGATTTTGCTTCAAACTGAGGCTCAATCGCTTTCTGCGCGTAGATGAAGTAAGGCATGTTCGCCGCTTTACCGTCCATACACCAGTCGTCTTGCTCAGACGTTGTTAAGTCTGGCAGGATGATATCGGCGTACTTCGCTGAAGACGTCATATGGTTATCAACCACGACAATCATTTCACACGCACTTTCATCTTGAAGAATCGCGTGAGTCTTGTTGATGTCTGAGTGTTGGTTAATGATGCAGTTACCTGCGTAGTTCCAGATCATCTTGATTGGGTTCTTAAGGCGCTCTGCACCGCGAACACCATCAGTGATGTCGGTCATTTCATGGTGACGGTAAATCGCGTCTGTCCACATGAACATTGAAATAGACGTTTCAACTGGGTTTGGCACAGTAGGGAAGCGGACAAATGGAATGTTGATGTCGCTTTCACGAGCGCCTGTTGAACCGCCTGATACGCCCACAGAGCCAGTGAGCAGTGACAGCATCGCGATTGCACGACACGCTAGTTCACCGTTCGCAGTGCGTTGTAAGCCCCAACCTTGGTGAATCGCACATGGTTTCGCTGTGCCCATTTCACGGCCAAGCTTAACGATGGTGTCAACTGGAATACCCGTGATCTTAGAAGCCCATTCTGGTGTCTTCTCTACGCCATCTTCACCTAAACCTAGGATGTAAGATTTGTAGTCGCTGTTTTTAGGCGCTGATGCAGGAAGGGTCTTCTCATCGTAACCGACACAGTATTTGTCTAGGAACGGTTGGTCGACAAGGTCTTCAGTGATCATCACGTGTGCAAGACCCGCTACCAATGCCGCATCTGTAGAAGGACGAATTGGGATCCATTGATCTTCACGGCCACCGGCAGTATCGGTGTAGCGAGGGTCGATGATGATCGTTCTTGCGTTTGATTTGTTTTTGCTTTCAACGTAGTGGTGGATCTGGCCGCCACCAGACATACGTGTCTCAGCAGGGTTGTTACCAAACTGAATGTTAAGTTTAGTGTTCTCTAAATCAGAGAAAGAGTTGTTGTTTGCCCAACCGCCGTAGGTGTAGCTCAAGCCTTTCGTGATTTGCGCTGTTGAGTAGTCACCGTAATGGTTTAAGTAACCACCACTTAGGTTCATTAGACGAGCAATCAGCGTTTGAGCTGGTGGCCAAGATTTAGTAACCGTGCCGCCCAGCGTACCTGTACCGTAGTTTAGGTAGATAGTGTCGTTACCGTAGTCTTTGATAAGGCGTTGCATGGTGCCAGCGACTTCATCATAAGCCTCTTCCCAGCTAATACGCTTAAACTTACCTTCACCACGTTTACCCACACGTTTCATTGGGTACTTTAGGCGATCTGGGTTATAAACACGGCGGCGCATCGAGCGACCACGTAGACACGCACGAACTTGGTGATGACCGTATTCGTCAGTGCCTGTGTTGTCTGTTTCTACGTATTTGATTTCACCGTTTTGTACATGCATACGCAGTGGGCAGCGAGAGCCACAGTTTACTGTACATGCACTCCATACGATTTTCTCATCCACATTTTCAGCAACTGCAGCCGCTACTGGTTTGGATTTGAAAGGTAATGCAATACCGCCCGCAAGTGCAGCTGCACTACCTACTGCAGAGGAAGCTTTCATGAAGCCTCTTCGAGTAAGATTCATTACCCCAGATTCTTTCTTATTCGTCATTCTAAGATGCCTTTTGCTATTGATAGCGAGCACTTTATAGGTAGTTTGTTCTTTATGTATTTATTTCGAATTATTGATTGATTGGCATCAAATAAGTGTGGAATTTAAAGTTTATGAATTGAATGTATAAAATAGATCAAAGAATGAAATGAGTTAATTAATATAATTATCTTTAAACCTATAACGGTATAAATAATAATGATTATCGATACGCATAAATTGTTGGGTTCGCTATTTTATCAAGCGACAAGTAAAGAACAGTTAATCACCATTGTCGAAGCTTTGGTTGAGAGCGAAGTACTCTCTGAAGAATGCTTGCAGGCATTAAGAAGCGAAGACGAAGATGCGCTCGCAGCAGAGTTCAGCCGCCTGTTTGAAGGCGTTGGAGACATGCCAGCTCCGCCTTGGGGTTCTGTGTACCTAGATAAAGACCGCGTTGTGTTTGGTGCTTCTACGGTTGAGTATCGCCAGTTTTTAGAATTGAATCAGATTGAATTAGACACTGGGTTAAGAGAGCCGGAAGATCAATTTGGTTTAATGTTATTCGCTCATGCGTATTTGTTAGAAAATAATAATATTAATTCAGCCGGTGAATTGCTTGAGGGTCACTTATTAACTTGGTCTTCTGTTTATTTAGAAAAACTAAATAAAGCATCAGAGTTATCTTTTTATAAAAAGCTATCGGTTGATGTAATAGATTGGTTTAAGTACTTAATATCTGAATATAATTTAAACGTTGCTACTAAAAAGTTATATATCGACTAATGTCTGAACAAATAAATTCAAATAGACGCGGTTTCTTAACTCGACTTTCTAAACCGGTTAAAGCAGCCGCGAATTATGAAGAGATATCACAGCGCTTGCATGCAAGACCGCCAAGAGCGGTCGATGAGGTGCTGTTTGAGCGTCTTTGCGACGGTTGTGGATTGTGTGAACAATCGTGTCCAAATAGCGTTATTGAGATGCTAGAGGGCAGTGCGCTGCTGAATTTGGATTACAACAGTTGTTCTATGTGTAACAAATGCACTGAAGTGTGTCCGACCGACGCACTTCATTCAACGGTCACGCCTTATATCGACCTCAAGCCGAGCTTTGCGGATAGCTGCAATAATTACATGCAAATGGACTGTTCAGCATGCCAAACGGCGTGTTCAGCTGGTGCAATACACATCGAAGTAGGAGAGTTGCCTACAGTGGACAAAGATAAGTGTAACGGCTGTGGAGAGTGCCGAAGCGCTTGTTATATTGGCTCTGTGACTCTTAACCTGACTCAGCAATAAACGTTTGGCTTTGTATGACACAAGCCAACAGGAAGATTTGGTTAAGTGATAGACGAGTCGCTTTAGATACCTAAAGACATAAATAGAAAAGGGTCCGCATTCCTAAAGGAAGCGGACCCTTTTTTGATTCTTATTGACGATATTCGAACAAAGTGACCTAAAGCCAGCTGGCTTATGCGCGTTTTTGCTTGTTTCTATGAATAACGTTACTCAGCGATAGCTCAGTCTTTGCTTTACAGATACAAGGCAATATCTCATTACTTTGCGTGTAAGCCATAGCAAAACCAACGTACTCGACCTCACCAGAATCCAACGTGCAGCGGCAAGCGCCACAGTGACCATCTCGGCAGTTGTATTCTGGCTCTAACCCAGCTTGTTCCATTGTTTCCAACAGAGTGTTTGAAGGGTTAGATTCAATTGAAGTCAGTTTGTTGATTTTGATTGTTGGCATTACAGCTCAAATCCTTCAAAGTCGTCAGCTTTTACTTCGTTGTCGATTTGGCCAACTAGGTAAGAACTGATTTCTGCTTCTTGTGGAGCAACTTGAACGTTATCTGAAGACAACCAAGCGTTGATCCATGGAATTGGGTTCGACGTTGCTGCTGGGTAAGCCGTACCTAGGCCAACAGCCTGCATACGGATGTTGGTAATGTACTCAACGTATTGGCAAAGAATGTCTTTGTTCAGACCAATCATAGAGCCATCTTTGAATAGGTATTCTGCCCACTCTTTCTCTTGCTCAGCCGCTTCTTTGAATAGGTCGAAACACTCTTGCTTACACTCTTCAGCGATCTGCATGAATTCAAAATCATCTTGACCATTGCGTAGCAAGTTGATCATGTGCTGTGTACCAGTAAGGTGAAGGGCTTCATCACGAGCGATTAGCTTGATGATCTTCGCGTTACCTTCCATTAGCTCACGCTCAGCGAATGCAAATGAACATGCGAAACTTACGTAGAAACGAATCGCTTCTAGTGCGTTTACAGACATTAGACATAGGTAAAGTTTCTTCTTCAGGTCGTGAAGTGAAATCTTAACGTCTTCGCCGTTGATGCTGTGGTTGCCTTCACCGTAGCGGTGGTAGTCAGCCGTTAGCTTGATTAGGTCGTCGTAGTAGAAAGCGATGTCTTTAGCACGCTTCAGAATCTCTTCATTTTCAACGATGTCGTCGAATACTACGCCTGGATCATTCACGATGTTACGGATGATGTGCGTGTAAGAACGAGAGTGAATCGTTTCAGAGAAAGACCAAGTTTCAATCCAAGTTTCAACTTCTGGTAGAGATACCAATGGAAGTAGGGCAACGTTAGGGCTGCGGCCTTGGATTGAATCTAGAAGCGTTTGGTACTTCAAGTTAGAGATGAAGATGTGCTTTTCATGCTCAGGAAGCTTGTTGTAGTCGATACGGTCGCTAGACACGTCTACTTCTTCTGGACGCCAGAAGAAAGAAAGCTGCTTCTCGATAAGCTTTTCGAAGATTTCGAATTTTTGTTGGTCGTAACGTGCAACGTTTACCGACTGACCCAAGAACATTGGTTCTTTTAGTTGGTCATTTTTTTGCTGAGAAAAAGTACTGTAAGCCATAAATGCCTCAAATCCTTTAAAGACCCGTAATAAAACGGACCCTGTTAATGCTTTAAACCCAGAGAAGATAACTCTTCTCTGGGGTCTTAATGTTTATTGCGGTTTAGATCTTACAACCGCCGCCTTCACAATCTTCTTCCGGCACTTGAACTGCATCGCCTTGGTCGTCTTTAGCACCATCACGAGTGTTATGGTAGTAAAGCGTCTTAACACCGTACTTGTACGCTGTTAGTAGGTCTTGAAGCAGCTTCTTCATTGGTACTTTACCGCTGTCGTAAACACTTGGGTCATAGTTAGTGTTTGCAGAGATAGCTTGGTCAACGAATTTTTGCATGATACCCACTAGGTGTAGGTAACCGTCGTTAGAACCAATGTTCCAAAGTAGCTCGTAGTTCTCTTTAAGATTTAGGAAATCTGGAACCACTTGCTTAAGGATGCCGTCTTTCGATGCTTTCACTGATACGTAACCACGTGGTGGCTCTATACCGTTAGTCGCGTTCGAGATTTGAGACGATGTCTCAGAAGGCATAAGCGCTGTTAGCGTAGAGTTACGCAGACCGTGCTCCATGATCTCTTCACGTAGAGAATCCCAATCGTAGTGCAGTGGCTCTTCACAGACTAAGTCGATATCTTTTTTGTAAGTATCGATTGGCAGTAGGCCTTTCGCGTAGTTGGTCTCGTGGAAAGATGGGCAACGGCCTTGCTCTTTCGCTAGTTCAACAGATGCTTTTAGCAAGTGGTATTGAATTGCTTCAAAAGTACGGTGAGTCAGGCCATTCGCGCTGCCATCAGAGTACTTAACACCATTCTTCGCTAGGTAGTATGCGTAGTTGATTACACCTACACCTAAAGTACGACGGTTCATTGTCGACTTGTATGCAGCTGGAAGCGGGTAGTCTTGGTAATCAAGCAGTGCATCTAGAGCACGAACAACCAGCTCAGAAAGCTCTGCTAGGTCGTCCAGTTCATTGATTGCGCCAAGGTTGAATGCTGAAAGCGTACATAGTGCAATTTCGCCTTCGTCATCTTCTACGTTAGAAAGTGGCTTAGTAGGAAGCGCGATTTCTAGACATAGGTTCGATTGACGAACAGGCGCTACTTCAGAATCAAACGGGCTGTGTGTATTACAGTGGTCAACGTTCTGAATGTAGATACGACCAGTAGAAGCACGCTCTTGCATTAGCAGAGAGAAAAGCTCAACGGCTTTAACCGTTTCACGCTTCACTGAAGGATCGTTTTCGTACTTAACGTATAGCTCTTCAAAACGGTCTTGGTTTTCGAAGAACGCATCGTAAAGGCCAGGTACGTCTGAAGGTGAGAACAGGCTGATGTTGCCACCCTGAACTAGGCGAGAATACATAAGCTTGTTCAGCTGTACGCCGTAATCCATGTGACGAACTCGGTTCTCTTCAACGCCGCGGTTGTTTTTCAGTACTAATAGAGACTGAACTTCACCGTGCCATAGTGGGTAGAATACCGTTGCTGCACCGCCACGAACACCACCTTGAGAACAACATTTTACTGCTGTTTGGAAGTATTTGTAGAAAGGGATACAGCCTGTGTGGAACGCTTCACCATTACGGATTTCAGAACCAAGTGCACGGATACGACCTGCGTTGATACCAATACCAGCACGTTGAGATACGTAACGAACAATTGAGCTTGCTGTCGCGTTGATTGAATCAAGGCTGTCACCACACTCGATCAGTACACAAGAACTGAATTGACGAGTAGGCGTACGTACACCAGACATGATCGGTGTAGGTAGAGAAATCTTAAACGTAGACGATGCGTCGTAAAAACGTTTGATGTAGTCAAGACGAGTCGATTTCGGGTATTTAGCGAATAGACACGCAGCAACTAAAATGTAAAGGAACTGAGCACTCTCGTAGATTTCTTTCGTTACACGGTTTTGCACGAAGTATTTACCTTCGAGCTGCTTAACCGCTGCGTAAGAGAAGTCTAAGTCACGTTTGTGGTCGATGTACTCGTCAAGCTCTTCGAATTCAGCTTTCGTGTAATCTTCCATAAGGTGGCTATCGTATTTACCCATATCAACCAGTTTTGCAACGTGGTCATACAGTGCAGGCGGCTCGTATTCGCCGTACGCTTTTTTACGTAGGTGGAATACAGACAGACGTGCTGCTAGATATTGGTAATCAGGAGTCTCTTCAGAGATTAAATCCGCTGCTGACTTGATGATAGTTTCATGAATGTCAGTAGTGGTGATGCCATCGTAAAACTGAATGTGAGCTTTCAATTCTACTTGTGATACAGAAACATTGTGCAAGCCTTCAGCTGCCCATGTAATCACGCGATGGATCTTCTCTAGATCGATCGTTTCTTTGCGCCCGTTACGCTTGGTAACAGTAAGTTGTTGGTTCATTCTGCTTAATTTCCCTAACAAAACTGAACAAGGCCGTGTTTTTGTGTATTTCTGTGTAATTTTTGTAAATTACGTTTCGGCTTTGTGATCTTGGTCTACCCATACATTGTAGTTCAAACACAACATATAGGGGTCATTTGTTTGTTGGGTTACAAGATAGTGCTACAACTGATATTTTTCAAGGTAAAGAAATGGGGTTGCTTGTGGATAAGTGGTGGATTGAAAAAAAACTGTAAGTGACCACTAACTGATGAGGTTATATGTGACTTGATTGTATAAAAGTCGCCTTTTAATGATGCTTTATTTTTGCACGCCCATAAAAAAAAATTCCTTGATCTTTGGCCAAAATGGGCGATTGATTTTAGGCGATTAAATTTAAATCGAGGTGGTCAAAATGGAAGCTAGCGCACGAAATTTAGACTGAAAAAAGTCGCAAAGTTATGGTAATTGCAACTCTTTTCATTCGTCTTTTTTACAAAAGGTTTTACGGTAGGGCTACCGATATTTTTTAGCCAAAGTTTTGCGTGTGGACGATGTAGTTTACGTCTACATTTGTGCCTAAACGATAAGTGTCCGTAAGAGGATTGTAGTGCAGCCCTGTAATCCCTAGTTCTTGCAGCGGAGTGTTATCGACCATCTTGATAAGTTCAGCAGGGCGAATGAACTTCTCGTGCTCATGAGTGCCCTCAGGAACAATCTTAAGTAGCTTTTCTGCACCAACAATAGCGAACAGGTAAGATTTGAAGTTACGGTTTAATGTAGAAAAGAACACGTGGCCGCCCGGTTTCACCAATTTCGAACAGGCAGTGATAACAGATTGTGGGTCAGGAACGTGTTCAAGCATTTCCATGCACGTTACCACATCGTACGTCTGTGGGTTCTGTTCTGCGTGGTCTTCGATAGTGCTCTGGATGTAATCGAGCTTGGTGCCCGTTTCTAATGCGTGAAGGCGCGCGACTTCTAGCGGTTCTTTACCCATGTCTAGGCCTGTCACTATCGCACCTTCAACCGCCATGCTTTCTGCAAGAATACCGCCGCCGCAGCCAACATCGAGGACTTTCTTACCAAATAGGCCTTCAGTCTTCTCTAATACGTAATTTAGTCGCAGTGGGTTGATTTGATGTAGTGGCTTAAATTCGCCTTCTAGATCCCACCAGCGTGACGCCATGTCTTCGAATTTCTTGATTTCTGCTGGGTCTACGTTCTGTGATTTAGTCATAATCGGCATTTCCAAGTTAAATAATGCATCCATGAAATTGCAGGCATTATAACTTGCCTTTTCGCGCTGACCAGAAGATCTACAATTTTGCTAGTTTATTGGATGTAAAGTGACCATGTTTCAGCAAGATATGATGCGGAGGTGCAATTTCTCATCAATTGATTGGCTACAAGGGTCACAAGATGGTAAAAGGAGAGGGAAAGTGATGCCTCCGTAGGTAAATTTGTGTTATATTTTTCGGTCTTATACGTATTCAAAAATACGATCTGACTATAGAGGGAAAATGGCTCTATGAGCGATCTAGCGAAAGAGATCACGCCCGTAAATATTGAAGATGAGCTTAGAGGTTCATACCTAGACTACGCGATGTCCGTCATCGTTGGTCGTGCCCTTCCAGATGTGCGTGATGGCCTAAAACCTGTACACCGCCGCGTTTTGTTCGCGATGAATGTACTAGGTAATGATTGGAACAAACCATATAAAAAGTCTGCTCGTGTAGTAGGTGATGTAATCGGTAAATACCACCCACATGGTGATAGTGCTGTATACGATACTATTGTTCGTATGGCGCAACCGTTCTCACTGCGTTACATGCTAGTTGATGGCCAAGGTAACTTTGGTTCTATCGATGGCGACTCCGCGGCTGCAATGCGTTATACCGAAGTTCGTATGGCGAAAATTGCTCACGAGCTCCTGGCTGACCTTGATAAGGAAACTGTGGATTACGTACCGAACTACGATGGTACAGAACAAATTCCAGCAGTACTTCCTACAAAAATTCCTAACCTATTGGTAAACGGTGCTTCTGGTATCGCAGTAGGTATGGCTACCAACATCCCACCACATAACCTTGGTGAAGTTGTTGATGGCTGTTTAGCATTTATCAATAATGAAGATATCACTATTGATGAGCTAATGGACTATATCCCTGGTCCTGACTTCCCAACAGCAGCACTTATCAGTGGTCGTAAAGGCATCGTAGATGCTTACAAGACTGGCCGCGGTAAGGTTTACATGCGTTCAAAAGCGGATATCGAAGTAGAGAAGAATGGTAAAGAAACCATTATCGTTACTGAGATCCCTTACCAAGTAAACAAAGCTCGTTTGATCGAGAAGATTGCTGAACTGGTTAAAGATAAGAAAGTAGAAGGCATCAGTGCACTGCGTGACGAGTCTGATAAAGACGGTATGCGTATTGTTATTGAATGTAAGCGTGATGCAGTAGGCGAAGTGGTTCTTAACAACCTATACGCTCAAACTCAACTGCAAACGACTTTCGGTATCAACATGGTTGCGTTGAATAACGGTCAACCACAGTTGTTCAACATCAAAGACATGCTTAAGTGCTTCGTAGACCACCGTCGCGAAGTTGTGACTCGTCGTACTATCTTCGAATTGAAGAAAGCACGCGACCGTGCACACATCCTTGAAGCATTGTCTCTAGCACTTGCTAACATTGATGAAATCATTGAACTGATCAAGAGCGCGCCAACACCAGCAGAAGCTAAAGTTGGTTTAGTGTCTCGTGGTTGGGATCTTGGTAACGTTGCTTCAATGCTTGAGCGTGCAGGTACTGATGCGGCTCGTCCTGATTGGTTGGAAGACCAATACGGCATCCGCGATGGTCAATACTTCCTAACGGAAACACAAGCACAAGCTATTCTAGAACTTCGTCTTCACCGCCTAACTGGCCTAGAGCACGAGAAGATTCTAGACGAGTACAAAGCTCTTCTAGAAGAAATCGCTGAGCTAATGCACATTCTTGCAAGCACTGAGCGTTTGATGGAAGTTATCCGTGAAGAACTTGAAGCAGTACGTGAAATCTATGGCGACGAGCGTCGTACAGAAATCACAGCGGCAGTTCATGACATCGACATGGAAGAGCTGATTGCTCAAGAAGACGTTGTAGTAACGCTTTCTAACGCAGGTTACGTTAAGTACCAAATCCTAAGCGACTACGAAGCTCAGCGTCGTGGTGGTAAAGGTAAGAGTGCAACTAAGATGAAAGATGAGGATTACATTGAGCGTCTGCTTGTTGCTAATACTCACGATAACATCCTATGTTTCTCTACTCGTGGTAAGACATACCGTCTGAAAGTTTACCAACTACCATTAGCAAGTCGTACTGCTCGTGGTAAGCCTATCGTGAACATTCTTCCTCTAGAAGAAGGTGAACGTATTACGGCTATCCTGCCAGTTTCTGAGTTCTCTAACGAGAAATTCATCTTCATGGCAACGGGTGACGGTACAGTTAAGAAGACATCACTGGATCAATTCGCAAACGTACGTGCTAACGGCCTAATCGCAGTTAACCTACGTGACGACGATTCACTGATTGGCGTTGACATCACTAACGGTGATAGCGACATCATGCTGTTCTCTAAATCGGGCAAAGTTGTTCGCTTTAACGAGGACAAAGTACGTGCAATGGGCCGTACTGCCTCTGGTGTTCGTGGTATGAAGCTTCCAGAAGACGATCAAGTGGTTTCACTGATTGTTCCTTCTAACGAAGGCGATATCTTAACTGTGACTCAAAACGGTTACGGTAAGCGTACTGAGCTAGCTGAATACCCAACAAAAGGCCGTGCAACGCAAGGTGTAGTATCTATCAAAGTCTCTGAACGTAATGGCCCAGTCGTTGGCGCTGTTCAAGTTGAAGAAGGCGATGAAATGATGATGATCACCGACGCAGGTACGCTAGTACGTACTCGCGTTGCGGAAGTGAGCCAAGTTGGTCGTAACACTCAAGGTGTAACACTGATTCGTACTGCTGAAGACGAGAACGTTGTAGGTCTACAACGTATCGACGAAGTAGAAGAAGCTGAGATTGTAGAAGGCGAAGCTGAAGAGGCTGGTGCTGAAACTATTAACGCTGACGTTGTTGAATCAAGCGAAGAGCAAGCATCAGATGCTTCTGACTCTGAAAGTGATAGCGAGCAAGACACTGAGTAATCTCGATTACGCTAAGTAATTAAGCTTATCATTGAAAAAACCGAGCCTAAGTGCTCGGTTTTTTATTGCCTGTGGTTTGTGGAAAATCGTTAAATGCCAATAGCTATAACTTGATCAAGTTTGCTTTGTGGTGAAAGAGGTAGAGTGAATGGGCGGATAAAAAGGGAGAGTAAAATGGATATCTGGTTACTTGTTGCTTTGTTATTGATGAGCCTATTTTTGGTGGTGATTGTCGTTGCATCAAACAAAAACAGTCGTAGCCTTAAGGGGAACCTTCTTATATCACTCACCGCAGTGCTACTCAGTGGTATTATCTGGTTTCAAATGAAGCAAGAGCTGCCTCAGCCTCCTTCCAATGACAACGAAAATTACACCACAACAGATTTCGAAGATGAGCTGCAGCAAAGACTCAAGCAAGATCCGAATCAATCCGACTTGTGGTTTAAGCTTGGTGGTGTGTATATGCAGAAAGGGGAGTTTGATGCTGCATTTACCTGTTACGACTATGCGATTCGTTTAGACCCACAGGCGCCTTCAGGGCTTTATGCAGCTAAAGCGAGCGCCTTGTATTACCTAAGTTCACAGGCGATGAGTGATGATGTGAAAGTGCTCTTAAATCAATCCATGGAGCTTGATCCCAACGATCGTACGGCATTGATGTTGATAGCGACCGATCACTTCATCAGTATGCGCTACCAACAAGCGATCGATGCTTGGACTCAAATTCTCGATTCTAACCAGAAAGGCATTGATCGTGTCTCTATCATCCATTCGATCAACCAAGCTAAGCAAATGATCCGTTAGGCTTGGCATAATCGCTAGTTGTTAATCGTTTGTTTTTAGTTATTTACTTTCCTGCATTTCAATCAGGCCACCTGCGTTATGGATTTGGGTAAACCCTTGAGCTTGCAAGAATTGATAAGCTTGTCCTGAGCGATTACCACTGCGGCAATACAAAACGATCGGTTGGTCTTTATCTATCTTAGCGAAGTGAGTAGCCACTTCAGAAAGAGGGTAGTTGATGGCGTTGTCTAGATGCCCTTGTTGGAACTCTGCAGCTGTTCTGACATCAACCACTAATGCGCCTTTCTCTATTAATTCCCACCCAGTCTCAGCACGCTCAGAAGCGTAAACGCCTGAACTGAGTAGTGCGATACATAATGTTGAAAGTGAAAGTAAGGTTTTCATTGTCTATTCCTTGAATTGGCGAGTGGATTGGGGAGGAGATATTGATGTGTATTGCCCCAAACCTAAAAAACCAGCCACACCATAATAGTGTGACTGGTTTTTACCTAATGGTCTAATTGAAGAAACTAGTATTCGTAGTTGGCTTCACGCTTTTCAGCTTGCTCTTCCCATTTAGGAACAACCGTGTCTAAGAAGTGTTGTTTCTCAGCGTTCATCTTATCCATGTCCATTCCAAGCGCTTTTTGAGCCGCTTCTTTGGTCGAAATATCTGGAATCTCGATTGGATCAGTGATGCCTTTCTTCGCCAGTAGACGAACAATCTTAGTTCGAGCATCGGCTGCGCGGTCAACGGCAGTACCTAGTACTTCTAGAGCGATTTCAGGGGCGTGCATATGAACACCATGAGATGCAATAGCGTAGTCCCAGCGCCATTGAGCATGACGAATATCCAGTAGGATAGGTTCCATCTCTTGCTCGGTCGCACCCGCTTCCCATGCTGCGCCAGCTTCAAAGTGAGCGGCTACGATTTGTTTCTCAGCAGTCAGCTTCATGTTCAGCACTTGCGCTTTACGGCTTGAAACGATGTTAAGCATGGTCTCTTTAGATTGAGTGTGACAGTTTGCACAGGTATCTTCGAAGCGGTCGAATGGGTTACCCACTTTATGGTCGGTATAAACGGTGCCATCTTCTTTGGTCACTTTCGGCATATGACAGTCAGCACAAACGACTTTGTTCTTACCGTGGATGCCTTCGCGCCATGTTTCGAAGCCTGGGTGCTGTGCTTTCAGCATTGGCGCTTTAGATACTTTGTGCGTCCAATCTTTAAAACTAATCTGATCGTAATACTCTTCCATTTGCTCAACACGAGTCCCTTTGTCCCAAGGGAACTTCACGCCTTTAGTTGGCCCTGTGAAGTAGTATTCCACGTGGCACTGAGCACAAACAGAAGCTTGTTGGTCTAAACGGCTTTGCTCATCAAACTTTTTACCAATCGCTTCAAATGCACGTTCAACATAAGGGCGTGTCACCTTCAGTGCTGGCTCACCATTTTTAAAGCCTTCGCTTTGGGTATCGTGACAATCTGCACAGCCAATAGGATTCACAATCTCGTTGCCAAGACGTGCCCATTTACCTTCAAAATAACCGTCTTCACCACGCTCTTCGATAACACGTGCTACGTCTGGGCTTTTACAACTCCAACACGCCATTGGCATAGGGCCTGAGCTTTCGTCGGTCGGACCGCCAGTACGCAAGGTTTGTCTTACATCGTCAATCGCATAGAAGTGGCCGCGCGCTTTGTTGTAGTCTTTTGCGAACCCGTAGCCAGCCCACATGATCACCATATTTGGATCTTCTTTTAGCGCATCTTCAATAGTTTCACTCTCTGACGTTTGTCTCCATGAATGGTATTGATCTGGGTGGTTTTGCTCGAACTGGTCGTTACGAGGATCACCAATTTCTTTTTGTTCAGACGCAGCAAAACTGGTCGCGCTTACTAGTGATGCGCTAACCATTAATAATGCTGTGACGGAATTACGTATCCAATGCTTTTTCACAGTGATATCTCCAATATACTGATTTTTATACCAAGCGTTGTGAGTTTGCTATTCAAATTAAGAACTGGAGAATTGCTGTTTATATTAATTCATAAATAAACACATTTTGTTACGTGTCGGATGTTTGCTTGTTTTAGATCAATTAATGACAGTGACTTCAATCACGTTGAAGTTTATATAGCCCTAAAGGGGTATGTGGACATCAAGTTAGACTGGTCTTATTGAGAATTATTATCATATATAACAAATAATTACCCGACATGCCCTCACTATAAATAGGGTGATTGTGTTCACATATTACCCTTTGTATATTTCGCTTTACCTAATTAGGGGTATATTCTAAATATAGAAAGCGTTGTGGCTTATCCAAAATAAGAATTGATATCATTTAAGCGGTAATAATATCGTTTAAGGGTACTTTTGTTTAACCGGAATATTATTTAGTTGAGAGTTAAATAATGCCGGTATAAGGAAAGGATAAAATGGGCAATATTAAATTGGCCATAGTCATAATGCTTAAATCCCTTCTAGCATTCTGCCTCTATGGTTATTCCATTCATGCTGTTGCAGAGCCTGCTGTTACGCCAGTAGGAGAGTCAACAAGACATGAAGTCGAATTAATACGTGACAAAGATTACAAGTGTGTCCAATGCCATAAAGATTCTAAAGAAACGGTATTTGGTTCACATGGTGAGAGTGCGCACGCTTTGCTTGGCCGTGAAGTGAATTGCACAGATTGTCATAGTTCTATTGGCCCCGATCACCGTGATGGTGCACCTGAGGTGGTGAAGTATCGCGCGGCTCAATCACAACCCGGAACCGAAAAGGTTTTCCTCGATCCTAGCTTAATCCTAGATGCCAACAGCCAATGTATAGATTGTCATAAGCCTGATGATCTGCGCGAAGCGAGTTGGACTCATGACGTACACGCACAAAACTTAACGTGTTCAAACTGTCACGATGTGCATGCGAGTGAAGCGAAGGTGCTTGGCTTAGATAAAAAGCAAACCATCAAGCTGTGTGTGGATTGCCATTCAGACTTCAACCAGAAGAAAGAAGGGGAGTAATCTATGAGCTGCTCAAGAAGAAACTTTTTAGCTGGCGCGGGTGCCGTTATTTTCACAACTGGTGTTGCAGGTACTGCAGCGGTTACAAGCCGCAAAACGCTGGCTAATGTTCAGGAAGATGGCACCAAGCGTTACGGAATGGTTCATGACGAAACCGCTTGTATTGGCTGTACTGCTTGTACTGAGGCGTGTCGTGAAGTAAACAAAGTGCCTGAAGGCGTATCGCGCTTAGAAATCATAAAGAGCGAACCTCAAGGTGAATATCCAAATGTTGATTACCGTTTCACTCGTAACTCTTGTCAACATTGTGATAATGCACCTTGTGTGATGGTTTGCCCAACAGGCGCCGCCTATAAAGATGAGAAGACAGGAATTGTTGATGTACATAAAGAGAAGTGTGTCGGCTGTGGTTATTGCCTGCTAGCTTGTCCATATCAAGTGCGCTTCTTCCATCCTAAGAATAAGTCGGCCGACAAATGTAACTTCTGCCGCGATACTAATCTTGCGCAAGGTAAATTACCTGCTTGTGTTGAATCTTGCCCTACCAATGCGCTGATATTTGGCGACTTAAATGACCCTAAGAGCGAGATAAACCAGGTACTTAAATCTGAAGTGGTTTACAGAGATAAGGCTTATCTAGGTACTCAGCCAAAACTCTATAAAGTGCCACACCAAAAAGGGGAGATTTGATTATGAGTGCATGGGATACAGCGTTTCAATCAGGTACCGTGGTTTGGGACTGGATCATTGCTATCTATCTGTTTTTGGCGGGTATGTCAGCGGGTGCAGTGATGATCTCGATTTACCTTAAGAGAAAGGTGATTGAGGACGATCCAGCGAATAATGGTGTATTAAAGGCAACGGCTTTTCTAGCACCATTCGGGATCATCTCAGGTTTATTGATCTTGGTTTTCCACCTGACGAAACCACTATCATTTTGGAAGATCATGATCTTTTATAATCCGACGTCAGTGATGTCGATGGGTGTGATCTTATTCCAAGTGTATATGGTGATCCTATTTGTTTGGATCGGCATTATATTCCGAAATCAGATTGCCGTATTCTTGAGTGATCAAGCATGGTTAAAAGGGCGACTCGATTTTGTCAGTAACTGGATTGGCAAATTAGAATCTTTTGAGAATGTTTTTGAAATGTTCTTAGCTGTGCTTGCGCTATTACTTGCGGCTTACACTGGCTTCTTACTCTCTGCGCTAAATACCTTCCCAATGCTGAATAACCCAGTGTTGCCGATATTGTTCTTATTCTCGAGTTTATCCTCGGGAGCGGCGGCATGTATTTTATTTGGTGTGTTGGTCTTTAAGGAGTCTCCGCATAGTGCGAGTATTTCTTGGATCCACGGCTTCGAACGTCCTGTTGTTATGTTTGAACTGTTTGTCCTTGTTACTTTCTTCACTGGGTTGATATTTGCTGGTGGTCAAAGTGAGCAGGCAGTATGGAACGCGATTGGCGGTGGTTTCTGGGCAAGTTGGTTCTGGTATGGCGTAATTGGTGTGGGTATGGTTTTACCCTTGTTGCTTAACGCCGTGACACCAGCATCGGTTCGCCATAGTACTGTGTATATTTTCTCTGTTACTTCATTGAGTCTGATGGGCGTATTAATGCTAAGAACGTTTGTCCTTTATGCAGGACAATTAACGTTAGCTTAATTTCGCTCAAGGTTATAAGTGAGTGGATGTTGGATACTAAACATCTGCTCACTAAATTTCTTTTCGCTGAGTGGCAATAGCTAGTTGAGTTACATCAGCTAGTTGAGCAATCAATGCCAATAATGGTTTAACTTGGTTCTGCTTAGGTAGAGCCTGATTGAGGTGATATGGTCGGTTCTTTGGGGCTGTTTAGTTTAATTTTGGTCGCTGTTCTCAGCAGCATTATCGCTGTGTATTCGATGTATCAAATGCTAACTAAACAAGCACAAAATGTGGCTTTAATTCGCAGTTTCTCCCTCTCTAGCGCTTTGTTTTCCATTGGCGCTATCGTTTTACTTGGCTATGCCTTTGTAGGTGACGACTTTTCCATCCTCTATGTTGCAGAACACTCCAATACTCAATTACCCACCTTCTTCAAAATGGCCGCTGTGTGGGCTGGACATGAAGGCTCATTGCTATTTTGGGTCTTAACCATTAGCTGTTGGTCGGGTGTGATTGCCCTACAAAAGCAATATTCTTCTGAGTATCAGAGCCGCGTATTGTGGGTGATGAATGTGTTACTCGCGATATTTGCATGGTTTACCTTATTTGCTTCGAACCCATTTGAACTGAATTCGACCTTGCCACTTGAAGGGCGTGACCTTAACCCAATGCTGCAAGACGTTGGTTTGATATTCCATCCGCCTCTGTTGTATTTGGGTTATGTTGGTTTCTCTGTGGTCTTGGCATTTGCTGTGGCCGCTTTGCTGGTGGATCCGATTGAGTTCGATTGGGTCGCTCATTGTCGCAGTTGTTGTTTGGTCGCTTGGATCTTTTTAACCGCAGGGATCATTCTTGGTTCTTGGTGGGCATACTACGAGTTAGGGTGGGGTGGTTGGTGGTTCTGGGACCCGGTAGAAAATGCCAGCCTATTACCTTGGCTAACATCAACCGCTCTATTGCACAGTTTGGGTGTTGCTAAAGGCAAGCAACAGTTGCTGAAGTGGTCACTTAGCCTTGCTTTCATTACGTTTTGTTTAAGTATCCTCGGTACTTTTATTGTTCGATCTGGCGTCCTCACTTCCGTTCATGCTTTTGCTGTTGACCCAACCAAAGGTATCGCGCTGTTGCTGATACTGGTTTTGGTGTTAGTGAGTTCGTTTTCTCTTCTTATTGTTCGTGGTGAATCTTTCGAGTCGAATCCAATCACTAGCTTTGCGAGTAAAAGTTTTTTGAGTTTAGTGGCGGTACTTATATTTGTACTGGGTACGGCGGTGGTGGTGTTTGGTACCTTCTACCCAATGGTTTTTGAATTACTTGGCCTTGGAAATATCTCTGTGGGCGCACCTTACTTTAATCTTCTTATTGCGCCATTGGCTCTGCTTGCGATGGGAGTGATAGGGTTAGCGCCATTGCTGAGTATTAAGCCTCAAGCGTCGAAAGGTGTGATTGGAATTATTGCCTTATTGTCTCTCTGTCTTGGCTTTGTAACTTATGTTTTGCAAGTTGAAGCGATCCAAGTGATGGTGCTAATGACATGGTCACTTGCGTTTTGGGTAGCCCTGACTCATGTTTACGGCTTAGCGGTAACGCGCAACTCTAAGTTTCAACGCAAAGTATGGGTGATGACGTTGGCGCATGTGGGTGTCGCAGTATTAGCGATAGGTGCCGCGATGAACAGTTACCATTCATTTGAGCGAAGTTACAAATTGAGCCCAGGTGAAGAGGTTGAGTTTATGGGCTGGACGCTCTCTCATCGTGATACCGAGCTCTATGTCGCCTCCAACTTTACTGCAGAAAAAGCGATACTCGAATTAGATGCTAGCGAGCAAAGCTTTTCCATCGCGCCAGAAAGAAGACACTACCAAGTTCGTGTTATGAACATGAGTGAGCCTGCAATGAAGTGGTTCTGGCATGGCGATGTTTATATCACCATGGGCGAGAAAGTCGATTCCACCGCTTACGCATTTCGTGTTCAGTATAAGGCGTATGCGCGCTGGATCTGGTTTGGTGGGCTGTTCTCCATTATCGGCGCTTTGCTCTCATTGACTCATCGTAAAAAGAAAACCGTTAAGGCGTCACAGTATGCATACCAGCGTTCGTAACAAGCTAATTACTCTAATTGCCTTAGCATTGATTGTGGTGCTGGGATTTGTCTTTGCGCTTGATAATAAGCAGCAATCGACCATGGTGTCTGAACAACAAAGGGCATTTCCAGAATTTACATCGAGTGCGTTAGTGAATAGTGAAGGCGTCAGTGGTCAGCAGAAAGTTACGCTTACTGATGTCACGCAGGACCCTTATCAACTGGTTAATGTATGGGCATCTTGGTGCGGGATATGTAAAACCGAACATTCATTTTTGCTTCAACTTCACGATAAAGGCATTCCCATCGTTGGGCTCAATTATCGAGATAACTCTGGGGCTGCGATTAACGTGTTATCGAACGATGGCAACCCGTACTTAACCGTGATCAGTGACCCTCAAGGCAAGTTAGCGTTAGAGTTGGGCGTAATCGGCACACCTGAAACGTATTTGGTTGATGCCAATGGCCAGATCATTAAAAAGCTATTGGGCGTGATTAATGAAATGGTATGGAAAGATGAGCTTGCGATGTATTTTGATGGTGTGAATGGATGATGAAGTCTCTAATACAAACCTTGTTTATGCTGTCAGCTCTTTTAGTGATTAGCCTTTCAACCATGGCTGAAGATCTGTTTACTGCCAGTAATACAGAGACGAGTATTCAAGTTGAACTGTTTGAGTTTGAAAACCCAGAACAACAGCAACGTGCTATTAGCTTGGCGAAAACGTTACGCTGCCCACAATGTCAAAACCAAAATCTGATTGAATCCAACTCACCAATAGCAAAAGACTTACGCCTTGTTGTGTTCAATATGGTGAAAGCAGGGAAGAGTAATAATGAGATTACTCGATATATGACGGAAAGATTTGGTGAATTTGTACTTTATAAGCCGGCGATGAAGGTTTCAAATCTATTACTTTGGTTGCTACCGAGCCTATTATTTCTCTTATTTATATATTTATCAGTAAAAAGTATTAGGAAGAGCTCATAAAAATTGTGTATTACTGTTTACCAATTGACCTGTATTTTGTAACATTGACCGATTATAAAGGCTAAGCACTGCTATATAAGGATGTATCTGTGGATAACGTAATCTCAAATTTAAAGAAAGAGTTCCATACTCATGTCCGATCTGATAAATGGGCAGAAAAATACAGTGCAAAGTCGAGCATTTCTACGCTTACTCAAGAAGAGTTAACCGAATTAGAGAACGCTTGGGTTCAGCTTGTCATCTGGAAGCAAACTCAAGTAAGTTGATCGTTCTGTAAAAAATCGTAGTCTTAGCCGCAACTGATTAATTTATAACCCCATGTTGGTCATCCCAATGTGGGGTTTTTTCTTATGTGAAAAATAATTGTTATATTATAACAATTTGTACGAGGTCGACCTTGAAAAAAATTGTTAACAGCCTCATAGTGTCTATCATTAGATAGTTAGCTACAAAATATTGCCTAGACATATAATGTAGTGTTGTTAAATACATCGAATTTTCAAGTGAGTATAGCTATGGCGGAAGTGCGTGCCAGAATAGATTTCAAAGTAGGGGTAACAAGCAGTATAGATGCTGAACTTCTGTCTTTTCATGGATTGAAAACAGATAAAGAGCATGTTGCTGTGATATTTAAATCAGCAGACAAGACACAAGACATACCTCTTGTTCGTATGCACTCTGAGTGCCTGACTGGTGATGTTTTCCATTCTTCTCGCTGTGACTGTGGCGAGCAGTTAGACGAAACCATTAGAATTATGGGTGAGACGGGTGGGGTGATCCTTTATCTTCGCCAAGAAGGTCGTGGTATTGGCTTGTACAACAAAATCGATGCGTACCGTCTGCAAAGCGAAGGCATGAACACCTATGAAGCCAACAACCACCTAGGTTTTGGCGATGACCTACGCGATTTTACTGAAGCTGCTGAAATGCTACGCGCCTTAGGTACTACAAAAATCCGCTTAGTCACCAACAACCCTAAGAAGATCAATGAGCTAAAATCTTTTGGTATTGAGATTGAAGAAGTGGTGAATACCTCTGCTCATATCAAATCGGGTAATGAAAGCTACCTGAAGGCAAAAGTCTCACACGGTAAGCATAATCTGGATATCTGATTAGCCTCTTTGTTACGCTTAACATAAAAATGTTTAAAGACCTCACATATGTGAGGTTTTTTTGTATTTATCTTGCAATAAAATTGTAAGTTTGTATTATTCCAATCCGTAGTGTAAATGATAATGGTTTGCACTATTACTACGAATAATAATTTAAAGCTCAACAAGGATGCTTCATGACCATTAAATCTTTAGTGACAAAAGCCGTAACTTCGTCACTCATTTTTGCCTCTGCTTCTTCTTTCGCAGCAGTAACTCAAGATCAAGTTGTAGAACATTACGCAGATATTGCGCATGCAGTGTTTGCAGATTCAGTAATTACAGCAAAAGCGTTGAACTCTTCTATTGATACCTTCTTAGCTTCTCCTTCTGCTGGCAACTTCGAACAAGTAAAACAAGCTTGGCTTGAGTCTCGCGTACCTTACCAACAGTCAGAAGTATTCCGCTTTGGTAACGTTGTTGTTGACGATTGGGAAGGCCAATTGAACGCATGGCCACTTGATGAAGGCCTAATCGATTACGTTTCGACTGATTACCAATATGAGCTTGGTAACGAAGGCGCTAGCGCAAACATCGTTGCTAATAAAACTTTCCAAATTGGTCAGACAACGGTAGACGCAACCAACATTACTCCAGAACTAATTGCAGATCTCAACGAGATCGGTGGCTCTGAAGCAAACGTAGCGTCTGGCTACCACGCGATTGAATTCCTACTTTGGGGCCAAGATTTAAACGGTACAAACAGCGGTGCAGGTGAGCGTGCTTACACTGATTTCGTTGTTGGCGCTGAGTGTACTAACGGCAACTGTGACCGTCGTGGCGCATACCTAAAAGCATCTGCTGAGCTACTTATCCAAGACCTAGAATGGATGGAAAAGCAGTGGGCTGAAGGCGAGAAAGGCAACTACCGTCAAGAACTGCTTTCTGAATCTAGCGAAAACGGCCTACGTAAAATGTTATTCGGCATGGGTTCACTGTCTCTAGGTGAGCTAGCGGGTGAGCGTATGAAGGTTGCACTAGAAGCAAACTCTACTGAAGACGAGCACGATTGTTTCTCTGATAACACGCACAACTCTCACTACTACAACGAGCAAGGCATCTACAACGTTTACACGGGTCTATACAAGCGTGAAGACGGTACTCTGCTTTCCGGCCCAAGCCTGTTCGACCTAGTAGAGCAAAAAGATGAGCAAGCTGCGAAAGAGATTCAAAAGCAGTTTGACCTAGCACGTGCACAAGTAGGCGAATTAGTAACGTCTGCAGAGAAAAACAACCAGCACTTCGATCAGCTAATCGCTGCTGACAACGCTGCGGGTAATGCACTAGTAAACAAAACAATTGTTGCGCTAGTGTCTCAAACAGCGGCTATTGAGCGTGCTGCGGGTGTGATTGGCATTGATAGCCTAAACCCAGACACAGCGGATCACGAGTTCTAAGAACCCGAGCCGACACAAATGTAAGGGCTCTGATTGAGCCCTTAATTGTTTGATCCTCAAGAAAGCCACACCCACATAAAAACTAAAATCAAAAACACAGCAAGGCAATGTATGAAGTCGTATCTCTCAGCCTCACTATTAACCGCACTGTTTTTCGTATCTCCATTACACGCTCATGAAACCTACTCTGGCGGCAAAACGACCGTGAAGAAAGAAGGAGCGAACGCTTTTTCTCTTCCCGCAGCCAATCTACCAATGAGTAAGCGCTTGGATTTCAGCGTAGGTAATAGCTTCTTTAGAAACCCTTGGGTTCCTGCACCGTCATCAACCGATGCTCGTGATGGGTTAGGACCACTATTTAATACTAACGGCTGTCAAAACTGCCACATCAAAGATGGTCGTGGTCACGCGCCAGAAGAAGGAGATGAGAACGCAGTATCCATGTTGGTTCGTTTAAGCATTCCGGCTGAAACGCCTGAGCAGCGACAAGCCTTCATTCGAGATGGTGGAATTCCAGAGCCGACGTACGGCGGTCAGCTACAAGATTTTGCGCTTCAAGGTGTAAAACCAGAGGGCAAAGTGAACATTAGCTACACGGATGTTCCTGTTGAATTCAAAGACGGCACCGTCGTTACTCTGCGTAAACCCACTTTAAATATTACTGAACTTGCTTTCGGCGAGATGCATCCTAAGACCGAGTTTTCAGCTCGAGTGGCGCCGCCAATGATTGGTCTTGGTTTGCTTGAAAGTATCCCACAAGAAACGATTCTTGGATTTGCAGAGCAGCAATTGGCAGACAAACAGGGCGTGTCGGGTAAAGCCAACTATGTTCTTGATGTTCAAACCAATGAAATGGCGCTAGGTCGTTTCGGTTGGAAAGCCGGGCAGCCAAACTTAATGCAGCAAAACGCGGCGGCATTTAACGGTGACTTAGGCCTGACAAGCAGCTTATTTCCGAATGAAAACTGCACATCAGCGCAATCAACCTGTGATGATTTTCCAAATGGTGGCGAGCCAGAAGTCAGTGACAATATCTTAGATTTTGTTGAGTTCTATTCGCAGCATCTCGCAGTACCTATTCGTCGTAATGTCGATAGCCCAGCTGTCGTACAAGGTAAAAAGCTATTTAAAGACGCTGGTTGTCAAAGTTGTCACCAAGCTGAATTCCGCACGGCTGAGCGTGAAGGCTTGCCTGCATTGTCTAATCAGTTAATTAGCCCATATACCGACATGTTGCTACACGACATGGGTGAAGGTTTAGCAGATCACCGTCCTGAGTATCTTGCGAATGGCCAAGAATGGCGTACAACACCTTTATGGGGATTAGGCTATACCAAAGAAGTGAATGGTCACACCTTCTTACTTCATGACGGTCGCGCAAGAAACGTTATGGAAGCGGTACTTTGGCATGGTGGTGAAGCAGAAATGGCAAAACAAAAAGTATTAGCTTTGAGTAGCAGTGAACGCGAAGCACTACTAGCGTTTTTGGACTCATTATAGGCTGTCTTGAATTCAGTTAAGCCAACGGCTTAGTTACTTAAGAAAACCGCTAACAAAAGACTGACTACCGCTGAACTTGTAGGGATACGAGGCCAGCGGTCGTTTCATATTTATTGAACTCATATAATTAAAAGAAAAACTAGGAAGTAAGGTAACAGCATGGCACATAAATTTTTGTTAATGCCCTTGTCGGTATTAATCATGGCAGGCTGCCAGTCATCGGGTGAGCAAACGGCTTCATCTGAGGTTAACGGTGTCTCTTATCAAGCAGACACGACTGCTCATATCAGCCGTAGCGTGTATCAACAAGAGTTTGATTCAGCCGTGCTATTCGCTAAGCAAGCCGGTGAGCTGGAAGTCTTGATGCAGGGTTACTGTGAAACCAACAATATTGAGCTGGATGCGTTGGAAAATCAGTGGCAGCTCACCATGAACAGCTGGATGGCACTACAAGGCCAAGAAAGAGGCCCAACAGCAGCGCTTGAAGAGAGCTGGAATGTTCAATTCTGGCCAGACAAAAAGAACACGACGGGTCTTAAGATGCGTCAGCTAACTCAGCAGAACAAAGCTTGGACTCAAGACGAAATCGCGCAGCAGAGTGTGACCGTTCAAGGGCTAGGTGCGTTGGAATGGTCGCTTTATGACGAGCAATCGCCACTGCTTCAAGATAAAGCGCTAGGTTGCCAATCATCACAAGCGATTACTGAAAACTTAGCGATTAAGTCATCTTCGATTGCACAGGCATGGCAGGTTAACCCTTGGTTAGCGCTAGACGAGACTCGTTGGGAGTCTGAATACATCGCTTTATTGACCAACCAACTTGATTACAGCATGAAAAAGCTGAGTCGCCCGATGGCGAAAATTGGTCATCCGCGTCCTTACTTCTCAGAATCATGGCGTGCACAAACCTCGATGACTCAACTAAAAGCCAATGTAGCAGCACTTCAGAATTTGTACCTTGCCGGTGGCAATGGCCTAGACGGCTTGTTGAGAGAGAAGGGCTTAAACGACCTAGCTGATCGCGTTGCTGACCAGTTCACATTGACGCTAGATACTTGGCCTACAGACTCAAGCTTGTTTGAGTTATTGCAGAGCAAAGAGGGCTACCGTGAGGTGCTGACTCAATACAACAAACTAGAACGTTTGAAGTACCTGATTCATGAAGAAGTGGCGATAGAGCTTGGCGTGGTAATAGGATTTAATGCTACCGATGGTGACTGATACTACACGAAGAACCTTACTGAAAGCAGCACTTGGGTGTGCTGCTGTGCCTGTGCTGCCGTTCGGATGTGCTAGCCGTTCAGGTGAAAGCGCATCGAATAAACCTCAGTTGATTGGTTGTGCGCTTAATGGTCGAGGCCAGTATTCCGCGGTTGTGGCTGATGAGTATGGCATGCCACTGAGCCAGCTACCTATCCCTGAGCGTGGCCATGGCGTCGCAATCTGCCCAACCTCATCACATGCGGTGGTTTTTGCCCGTCGTCCTGGTGACTATTTTATGGTGTTTGACTATAAAAACGGTCAGCAGATCAAAATGGTGGTGAAAGGTAACAACCGCCACTTCTATGGTCATGGCGTTTACTCATTAGACGGCACACTATTGTATGCCACTGAAGGGAAAACCGACACCAGTCAAGGCGTGATTGGCGTTTACGATGTCGCGCAAGGCTATCGTAAGGTCGAAGAGTTCACTGGTTTCGGTATCGGCCCACATGAAGTGATCATCATGCCGGATGGTAATCTCGCGATCGGCGTTGGTGGCGTTCATACTGATGGTAGAACACCGAAAAACCTCGATTCGATGCTGCCGAGCTTGAGTTATGTTTCTCCTGAAGGTGTGTTACTTGATCAGGTTGAATTGTTGGATAAGAAGCTGAGCATTCGACATTTAGCCCATGATGGTGCTGAAACGGTACTTTGTGGCCAGCAATATCGTGGTGAACCAGATGAGTATCCTTCGCTATTGGCGATGCATACTAAAGGCGGCCAGTTTGAATCACTGAACGCAGAGCCTGAGCAATGGGCAAGGTTCAATCACTATATCGCCAGTATTGCGGCGTCAGACGATTGGATTATTGCGACTTCGCCAAGAGGCAACTGCTACGGTATTTGGTCTAAAGAAACCAAAGAATTAGTAGAACTGTCTGCATTATCTGACGCTTCTGGCGCTGTGCTGCTTGATGGTGAGTTTCGATTAAGCTCTGGGGCGGGAAGTGTGGTAAGCCAGAGCAAGCCTTATGAGAAATCAACTCAACAATCATCGGTCCAGTGGGATAACCATTGGAGTTCAATCTGATTTATAAAGCCTCTTAAAAATAACATGCTTACTCCGATTTCTTTGCCATACTTATGAGATGGTTGGTGATGGAGTTAAGCATGTTCGCAAAATACTTCTGTGGATTATTAGTTCTAGTTTCTGTGCACGCATGGAGCTATACGAGTTCTGACGAGAGCCGATTTATTCCGGCTGATTCGGAGCTCTCTTTTATGCTGATTTATCCAGAGCTTACCCAGAGTATTTATCAAGACTCGTCTCTGCCTATTCTTTGGGATTCACCTGAACTTGTTAAGGCGTTTGAATTTCAATTGTCGCTTCTCGAACAAGCTCAAATGGCACCACTCTTCGATCGACAACTCAAGCAAATTCGTCACTATCAATCCCATGCTCAATGGCAAGAGTTGGACATATTACTCACCGATACTTTTATCTACTACCTGAGCTACGTTGAAAATGCGCAGCTTGCCGGTAAAGATTGGTACTTCTCGGGCAAGTTGCATTCCAAATTACCTGCGCCTTCTCCGCATATTCTGATGAGCTTAAAAAGCAGCGTTGCCAATGATTACTTATTGGAGATGGTGTTGTCTTACGCGCCGCCTGTTGGGGATTTTGACCAATTCAAAGCAACCTATTCGGTGTTAGAAACCGCCTCTGAACTCAATATTGAACGATATAGACAGAAAGGTTTGAAGCGCTTGGGTGACGAGCTTTCAGACAAGACGGTTCTTGTTGAGCGCATTGCTTTGGTTGGTGTTGATACCTCGATGATCGCGGTCGATTTTCCCAAGTTCGATCGAGATCTGCAAAAGGCGATTAAATCTTTCCAACGCATGCACGGTCTTACGGATGATGGGATCATCGGGCCAGACACGATCAAATGGATCAATATGGGCTTTGATGATCGACTTACTTCCCTAGCATTGAACGCCGAGCGTGCCCGCTTATGGCCAAGAAATAGAGACTCACTGATTGTGGTGAATGTACCTAGTTTTGATATGAAGTATTGGGAAGATGGGGAAGAGGTTTTTGAATCTAAAGTTGTGGTTGGGAGAAAATCGAGAAAAACACCACTCTTAGAGATAAAGCTTGATTCGGTTATCTTAAATCCGACTTGGAACGTGCCATGGAAAATCATGGTTAAAGATATCTTGCCTAAAGTAAAAGCCGACGAGAGTTATCTTGAAACACACAATTTTCAAGTGATCGATGGTTGGCGTTCGATGGAAACTGTCGATACTACCGAGATAGATTGGCAAACGATTAACTTTAACTCTTTTCCTTATCGAATGCGCCAGCAAGCAGGCTCTAGTAACGCATTGGGTTTGTATAAGTTCAATACGCCCAACAAGCGAGCCATCTATCTCCATGACACCCCAAGTAAAAGCTTGTTTAACGATGACTTCCGCGCCTATAGCTCTGGTTGTATTCGTGTTGAGCATGCCGAGGAACTCGCGGAGTTGTTATTTGCGACTAAGGTAAAGAAAGTGCCGAATCAGGATGATGAACTTGCGCCCAATACTAAGGTTCGTCTCAAGAAGCGAATTCCAGTGCATATCATTTATCAAACCGTGTTGTTTGAAGAAGGAGGCATACAATACCGCGGTGATATCTACCAATATGATAAAGAGGGCGGTTGATTGAAATATGGTCAAGAAAGGTGATCTTGACTGAAAAATGACAACCAAGCTTCTATTGATAAAATTATAATGAGTATCAATAACTAACCGTGCAAAGGTTACAAATACTAACGTTTTGCACGGTTTTTGTACGTTGACGCAGCAAATTCCATTATGTATCGTGCATTTTTCGTTCGATCTAATTGGTTTTTTTGCTGTATGTCTCAAAGTTTATTTTCACGCCGTCAGTTTCTGACTTACGCTGGTGGTACTGCTGTAGTCGCCTCTCTTACTCCTTCTATCGCTTTCGCTTCATACCCGGATCAACCAAGAACGATTAGCATGAACAATCTTCACACTGGTGAACGATTAGAGACTTGTTATTTCGATGGCACTAACTATGTTGGTGACGAGATGGCACGCCTTAGCAAACTGTGCCGTGACTTCCGCCGCAATGAGATTCATCCAATGGATAAGAACCTGTTTGATCAGATCACTCAGATTCAAAATGTACTGGGTATTCAAAAAGAAGTTCAAATCATCTCTGGCTACCGCTCTCCAGCAACCAACGAAGCGTTGCGCTCTAAGTCGAGTGGTGTCGCTAAAAAGAGCTATCACATGCTTGGTAAAGCGATCGATTTTCGTATCGATGGTGTTGATTTAAAGGAACTGAGAGACGTAGCTAAAAGTCTGCAAGCAGGTGGTGTTGGTTATTACGCTCGTAGTAACTTCATCCACATTGATACTGGTCCAGTTCGCAGCTGGTAGAGCTAAGCTGAGTTATTGAGTGATACGGTAGGCACTTGTCAAAGTAGACATCCAATGTCATAGTTTGCCCAAATTTCAGTTTGTTCTAATAATTCGGTTTATTGCTGCTCAGTTTGTTGCTGTTTAGTTTGTTATTGTTGGGTTTGTTGCCAATAACATAGCGATATTCGAGTTGCTCACCAGATTCGCTCTTTAAGGTTTGTATATGTCTCTTAAGTATCAAGTTGTACCTGTTACCTCTTTTTCTCAGAACTGCTCGATTGTGTGGTGTGATGAAACCATGGAAGGCATCGTTGTCGATCCGGGCGGTGATGTTCAACAACTCGCGGCTATCATTGAAGAACTCGGTGTTAAGGTTGTGAACTTGGTACTGACGCACGGTCACTTAGATCATGTTGGCGGTACGGTACCACTTGCTGAGATCTTGAAGGTTGAAATTGTGGGCCCGCATAAGGCAGACAACTTCTGGCTACAAGGTCTAGAGAATCAAAGTCAGATGTTTGGTTTCCCACTGTGTAAAGCTTTTGAACCAAACACTTGGTTAGATGAGGGCGACAAAGTCACTTTTGGTAATCAAGTGATTGATGTGATTCACACGCCGGGCCACACGCCAGGTCACGTTGTACTGTTCAGTGAGCAAGCTCGTTTAGCGTTTGTGGGTGATGTGTTGTTTAACGGCGCAATTGGCCGTACTGACTTCCCACAAGGTGACTTCAATACGCTTATCGCTTCAATCAAGACTAAGCTTTGGCCACTAGGCAGTGACGTAACATTCGTTCCGGGCCATGGTCCTGAATCGACATTCGGTCGCGAGCGTGCATCAAACCCGTTCGTCGCAGATGAAATGCCTCTGTACTAATTAAATCTTTGATTTTCCAACCGATTATTTGTGTCGATTGATTGAAAATGAAGCTTAGCTTTTGTCCTGAAAGCTAAGCTTTTTTATTGTGTGTGAACTTACTGGTAAACCTTAATCAGAAAGACGTTCAGCGGCAGCCAAGTAGCGTCGAGCCAGCCCAACAAACTCTTCTCCACTCATATTCAAATCATGGGTTGATATGAAAATGTCATAACCGTGGAAGCCCCTTTGATATTTCATTCTGTTGGCAAGCATCGCCTGCAATCCAGAATAGTTTTTAATCACCGCGTTTGGACTGTTTGTCTCATTCGGTGAATCAAGGTTGTCCTGTGATTGGTTATCGTTGAAATTTACGTTGTCGGTATTCTGCGACTCTTTGTATTGGCTTAGTTCGACACAGCCACTTTCAGTACAACGCGCATGGTAATGCGATGAGTCGAGAACCATATCCTCAAAGTTGGACTCTTTGCCTGCTTGTTTGGCTCCTAAGTACAAAAGTGCTCGTTGGCTGAGCAATAATTCACAAGTTATTTTAGGGCAAATCGAATCGAGGTAGGGCGAGTAATCTTTTACTTTAATTCCGACCCAGGGCAGAGGTTGATGCCAACCATCTTGTTCATAAGTGCAAAGACCAATTTTTTGGATGTTACTCCATTTTAAAACCCAACCCCCTTTGTAAAAGTGCTGCTGAAAATGAGTCGGGGTAAGTGTGAACATCACTCGGCTGCGCAGCATCAAATAGTAGCCAGTTCCCAGAAGCGCAATACTGCAAAAAGCACCCACGATCAGTAACTTTGGATTGTCACTGTAGAGCGAAACGATCAAGCAAATGAAGCCTAAAATAATGGCGAGGATACGGTACGAGCGAGTGAATGAAGGCAAAGAGAAATTACTAAGGTGACGAGTGTCCATAGGTAACACCAAGTTTTCATATTTTTGTCTGGATGGATAACCAGTGTATATGACCCTGAATTGATAAGTCGATGTTTAAATAATAGACGCTAGTAGACAATATCGGTATTTTTCGTCGACTTTCGACGCTTCACTCTACAAATAGCTCCTGTTTTTTGGTATAAATCGCGCTTCAAATTTTCACCACTGCGAAAAGAGCAGTGAACTGGAGAAATATTCAATGAGACTTGCTCATAAGCGTAAGGTGCAGGCTAAACTGCAGAAACGCACTAAAGCGGCTGTAGTTAAAGCAGTGGCAACGCCGAAAAAAGCGAAGCCTGTCGCAGAGAAAGTTGTAGCAGAAAAAACTGTAGCAGCAAAACCAGCGGTAGAGAAAGCAGTAGCAGCAACTAAAGAAGTTGCAGTAGCACTGACTCCTAAGCAACAACAAGTTCTAGACATCGTTGTTAGCAATGCTGAAGGCATTAACCCTAAAGGTATCGGCCTAGAAGCTGGTCAAGAAGACGCGAAAGCAGCTTCATGGGCAACAGGCGCATTGAAAAAACTTCTTGAAGAAAACCTAGTAGCGAAAGAGCAGCTAGCAGGTAACAAGGTTATCTACAAAGCTATCTAATCCTGTGGATTACATTCGCTTCGTTAAGTTTTTAAGCCTCGATTTTCGAGGCTTTTTTGTATCTGGCACATTATGCCAAGTCCGAGCCCAAATCCAAGCCTAAACCTAGGCTCTATAATCTCAATTCCAATTCGATATACGGCTTAACTGATTAGTGTTGTCTCGTGTCAGAGCTTCGAATCAGCAAGCACTAAATTAGGGCGTTAGCTAGGTAGATCAAGAGAGCAAAGCCTTGATTTTTTTCCCTAAAATACAGCAATGAATAGAGCTTCATCACGAAATGGCAATCAATTGTTAAGAGTATTTAATTATTAATACTTAGGTATTTATCAATACGCATTGCCTTGGTGAATATCCAAACTCCTTTGAAATCGACACTATTCAATCATCTCCTACGTAGTTCTACTTAATCCTTTGGTCTAATACGTAACTTTGTTAACGCCATGCGTGCGTGCTCTCCCTGATATCTTGTTGCCTCATCACGGTGCACTCTTATGTTGAATCATAAAAAATGCTCATAGAAAGAGTGTTAACCCAACAAAGGACGTGAACATGAGTCTAATTTCTAACTCCCTCACACGAGTTTTTAAAAACGTTGCAGTAACTGCTGCGGCTTGTTTAGCTTTGGTCGCTACTGGTGCTACAGCCGCTGATAAGGTTTACCGTTTAAAACTTGCGGAAACTTGGGGACCAAACTTCCCAGTTTTCGGTGATGCAACCAAAAACATGGCGGCGATGGCTGAGAAGATGTCGAATGGTCGACTGCAAATCAGAATCGATTCAGCAAACAAACACAAAGCACCTCTTGGCGTTTTTGACATGGTTAAGTCTGGTCAATACGACATGGGTCACTCAGGCTCTTACTACTGGAAAGGTAAAGTTCCAAACACTCTTTACTTCACTTCTATGCCTTTCGGTATGACGCCAGCAGAACAATACGCGTGGTTCTATCACGGTGGTGGTATGGAGTTAATGGAGCAGGTTTACTCTCCACATAACTTGATGTCTTTCCCTGGTGGTAACACGGATATCCAGATGGGGGGTTGGTTTCAAAAAGAGATCAACAGCGTTGAAGATCTACAAGGTCTGAAAATGCGAATCCCGGGCTTTGCAGGCGAGATTCTTGCTGAGCTAGGTGCTAAACCGACGAACATTGCCCCAGGTGAACTTTACACGTCTCTAGAGCGTCGCACGATTGATGCACTAGAGTGGGTAGGTCCATCGCTGGATTTACGAATGGGCTTCCACAAAATCGCGCCTTACTACTACACAGGTTGGCACGAGCCGGGTTCAGAGCTTCAATTCCTAGTGAACAAGCGTACATGGAACAAGCTGCCTGAAGACCTACAAGAAATCTTACGTGTTGCAATGCGTACTGCGGCTTACGACATGTACACACAAGCAACGCACGAAAGTGGTAAGAACTGGGTTTCAATGAAGACAGAATACCCAGATGTACAAGTGAAAGATTTCCCACCAGAGGTTATGTCTGCTCTGAAAGAAGCGAACGATCGCCTACTGGCTGCACATGCTGAGAAAGATGAGCTAGCAAAAGAGATTCAAGCTTCACAAGCAAGCTACCTAGAGCAAGTACGTTCATGGACGGATATTTCACATAGAGCTTATCTAAATAGCCAAGCGAAATAATCGACAGTTGTTGAACTGAATCTAAATGAACCCGAAGCTTTTCTTATTGAGTATTTAAGAGTGAATAAGCCGAGGGTTCATTTAAAACATAATAACTAAGCAGGATAAATCCTGTATTACGCTCAAGAACCTTTTCTACGTCCTACAGCTCGTTACCTCAGCTGCGCGATGTCTTTTCAAATTCCATGGAGTCGGGAATGCGAAGTCTAATTTATATTGAACGCCTGTTTAATCGTATCGGTGACGCACTGGGATGGCTTTCCAGTATGTTGTTTATTTTACTTATCGCCAACGTCGTGTATGACGTTGTCATGAGATATGCCTTCAACGATGTCTCTATCGCCTTCCAAGAGATGGAATGGCACCTTTTCTCCGCCGTTTTCCTACTCGGTGTTCCTTATGCCATCAAGGCTGGTGGCCATGTTCGAGTTGACGTGTTCTATGAGCAACTGAGCTTTAAAGCACAAGCGATTATTGACCTGCTTGGCACGCTTATCTTTCTACTTCCGTTTTGCCTGCTGGTGGCTTGGTTTGGTATCGATGTTGCCAAAGAGAGTTATGAACTGGGTGAAACCTCAGGCGATCCCGGTGGCCTGCCGTATCGCTGGATCATCAAAGCTATGATCCCGCTGTCATTCTTTTTGATGGCACTTAGTGGCGTAGGTTTGATCCTGCATTCACTGAATAAGATTTTTAATCCGCACCTTATCCACGCAAATAATATTCACACAAAGAATTAGTAGAGGCTGACATGATTGGAATAGTAATGTTTTTTGTCGCCTTGTTTGCACTTTTACTTGGCTTCCCAGTAGCGTTTACCTTTGGCGGTATCGCATTAATCTTTGGTGTTTGGGCTGAGGGCATTGAGATGTTTGCCTTCATGCCATATCGAATTCAATCGATCATGGAAAATACGGTGCTGATGGCCGTTCCATTGTTTGTTTTCATGGGGCTTGTTCTACAGAAGACCAAGCTTGCTGAGCAGTTGCTTGAGTCTATGGGCAGATTGTTTGGTGGGGTTCGTGGTGGTATCGCAATTTCGACGGTATTAGTAGGATCATTGCTTGCCGCTTCTACTGGCGTGGTTGGTGCTTCTGTTGTTGCTATGGGACTTATCTCCCTACCTGTAATGCTCAAGTACAATTACGACAAAGGCTTAGCCTGCGGCACTATTTGTGCGTCTGGTACGCTAGGGCAGATCATTCCACCCTCCATCGTATTGATTCTATTGGGTGATGTTCTAGGTGTTCCAGTAGGCGACTTGTTCCAAGCGGCGATTTGGCCGGGCGTGATGCTGGTCGGCGCGTACATCGTTTATATCTTGATATACGCAAAGCTACACCCTGAAGCGGCTCAACCTATTGAACGTGATGACTCCATCAGCCGTAAGCAGGAAGTGTTTAATGCACTGAAAGCGATTCTTCCGCCTCTAGCGTTAATCATTGTTGTACTGGGCTCTATCTTCGCAGGTGTTGCTACGCCAACAGAGTCAGCCGCATTAGGTGGCGCGGGTGCGATGATACTTGCACTGCTTTACGGTCAATTTAGTTGGTCGATGGTGTACGAGGCGTCGAAAGAGACGGTGAAAGTAACGGCGATGGTATTTGCTATCTTGTTGGGTGCAACGGCATTCTCAATGGCGTTTACCTACACTGGTGGCGACTATCTGGTTGAAGAGTGGATGCTACAACTGCCAGGTGAAAAATGGGGCTTCCTGATCATTACCATGCTTGTGATTCTGATTCTGGGTTTCTTCATCGACTTCGTAGAGATCTGTTTCATCATCGTGCCGATCATTGCGCCAGTTGCTGAACTGATGGGCATCAACATGACATGGTTCGCTATCCTTATTGCGATGAACCTACAAACTTCCTTCTTAACGCCGCCATTTGGTTTTAGTTTGTTCTATTTAAAAGGCGTAGCACCGAAAGGCGTGACGACTAAGGACATCTACCGAGGTGTGATGCCGTTCATTCTGATTCAAATCCTCGTACTTGGATCACTTCTCGCTTTCCCATCTTTCTATGGAATGTGAGTGAAGCCAAGAATGTGAATGATATGTTTCAACGGCTATCTATAAATTGCTAAAGTAAAACGGCTTATTGATGTTCAGTAAGCCGTTTTTTGTGAGGGAAAGGAATGCCTCTAAAAGCCAAGCTGATTTTGCTGACGTTGCTCCCGTTGCTGCTGGTAACGGCGAGTATTAGTTGGATCTCGCTGCACCAGACTAAGACGTTAGGCGCTAAAGAAGTCGAGATCTTTAGAGACAGCCTAATCAAGTCGCGTGAAAACGCCCTCAAAGACACGGTTGATCTCGCGTTCGACGCCATAGAACACGTCTATAACGATCCAAATATCCAAGAAGCCCAAGCCAAAAAAAAAGTTCGAACCATATTGTCTAAACTTAGATATGGCTCTGATGGGTACTTCTTCGCATACGATCGCCTCGGGACCAACTTGGTTCATCCAATTCAGCCAGAATTGATAGGCCAAAACCTACTCCAACTGCAAGATGAAGATGGCGATTTTCTGATAGAGGCTCTGTTAAGAGAAGCGCAAACCGGAGGCGGGTTTCACCAGTATTTGTGGCAAAAACCGTCGACGGGTGAGGTGGTGTCTAAGCTGAGCTACGCCGCTTGGTTAGAGCGTTGGGACTGGATGATTGGCACCGGCTTGTATATTGAAGACGTACACCAAGAAGTGGCTTCGATGCAGGCTGCGATAAATAAGAATATTGAAACCACGTTCTTTTCGATTGTGGTGATTTTGAGCGTAACGGTCGCGGTCATCATCGTGCTGACCTTGGCTATTAACATGCATGAACATCGGATTGCTGATAACAACTTAAAGGAGCTGGCGCATAAGACGGTGATGTTCCAAGAAGACGAGAAGAAGCATCTAGCGCGTGAGTTGCATGATGGTATTAACCAGTTATTAGTGTCGAGTCGTTGCCATTTGGAACTGCTCGGTAATAAGCTACAAAATGAAGACCTTAAAGCACATTTGAATAAGTCGCAGCATTCACTGATGCGAGCAATCGAAGAAGTGAGGCACATCTCGCATCAACTTCGTCCAAGTTCGTTGGATGATATTGGTTTAGAGGCGGCATTGTCTTCATTGTTGTTAGATTTTCAGGCGCATTCGGGTATTGAAGTAGAAACCTTGTTTAGCACTCAACAGGGTAAGTTGAAATCTGAGGCTGCGACAACCTTGTATCGAGTGGTGCAAGAGTCGCTGAATAATATCGAGAAACACGCGCAAGCGACCAAAGTAACGGTTATCGCTCAGCAAATTGGTAATGTGTTGCAACTACTGATTCAAGATAACGGTGTCGGTTTCAACACCTATAAAGCGATGGAAAAACGAGGGATCGGGCTGCGTAACATGAGAGAGCGAGTGGAGTTCATCGGTGGTGACTTTGAATTGATGAGTGAGATTGGCCTCGGAACGGAAATTACAGTGTTACTGACACTAGAGGGATTAATGAATGAGTGAAGTTATTCGAGTTGTGATTGCTGACGATCACCAAGTGGTACTGGATGGCTTTATGGCGAGATTGGAACTCGAGCCAGATATTAGCGTGATAGGTACCGCCAGCAATGGACTAGAAGCGGTAGAGGTTGTTAAGTCTTTACGTCCCGATGTGGTGTTGATGGATATCAGCATGCCTATCATGAATGGCATTGATGCCACCCATCTGATTAAAGAAGAAGACCCAGAAGCCAAGGTCCTGATGCTGACCATGCATAACAACCGTGAATACATCATGAAGGTGATGCAGTCGGGTGCTGTCGGTTACATGTTGAAAGAGATTTCGGCTGAAAAAATGGTACAGGCAATCAAAACGGTCAATCAAGGATCGACCTATTTCTGTGAAAAAGTCACGCAGAATTTGTTTACTCAGCCGATTACTCCCACGCCATCTGTCAAGAATCCATTGAGCAGACGTGAAGAGGCTGTGCTGAAATTAGTCGCAAAAGGGGAGAGCAGTAAAGAGGTCGCAAAGGCGCTGAATATCAGCTATCGAACGGTAGAAACCCATAGGCAAAATATTAAGCATAAGCTCGATATTCACTCTACGGCAGAGCTTGCTAAATATGCGGTCAGCTCCGGGCTTGTGGACTGATCTTACGCTAAATAACGTTAAATGTGTAATTTAATTACTAAATGCCTCCTTTATGGAGGTTTTTTTAGTATTTTTGCGACAGGTTGATATTCTTCTTTTCGAAATTTAAGCGCCGAATGCAATGTTGCAAACTGTGCGCTGCAAATTAGAGAGGAAGCATGGAGCCTGTAAAAGATAGGTATAGTATTGAAAATACCGATTATACAGTAGGACAAAATAACGTTCAGAAATGGGGTTTTGATGTTCATAACCCAGTATTTGGAATCAGTGCAGGGGCGATCATTATCTTCCTGTTGGCACTTCTAGTCGCAGACCCTGAAACCGCAAAAGCGGCGCTTGATGGAATCAAATGGAAAGTCATTGGTAACTTCGATGGTTTCTTCATGTGGGCAGCAAACATCTTCGTAATTTTCTGTTTTGCCCTCATTGTCTCCCCGTATGGCAAGATACGTATTGGTGGCAATGATGCCAAAGCAGAGCACTCAAACCTATCTTGGATGTCGATGTTATTCGCCGCAGGAATGGGTATTGGCTTAATGTTCTGGGGTGTTGCTGAGCCAGTAGCTTACTTCACTGGCTGGTATGAAACACCACTAGGTGTTGAAGCTTACTCTCCTGAAGCGGCGAAGTTGGCTCTTGGTGCAACCATCTACAACTGGGGTCTGCACGGTTGGGCGATTTACGCGGTTGTTGCTCTAGCGCTTGCCTTCTTCACCTTCAATAAAGGTTTACCTCTATCAATCCGCTCTATTTTCTACCCTATCTTGGGTGATAGAACTTGGGGTTGGTTTGGTCATATTGTTGATATCGTCGCTGTGCTTGCAACGCTATTTGGCCTTGCAACTTCATTGGGCTTAGGTGCTCAACAAGCAACAAGTGGCATTAACCATGTATTTGGTACCGATGGCGGTATTGGCATGCAGCTGATTGTTATCGCTGTAGTTACTTTCTTAGCGACAATGTCCGTGGTTCGTGGCATCAACGGTGGTGTAAAGCTTCTGAGTAATGTGAACATGCTGGTTGCTTTGGGCTTACTTATCTTCGTTACCATCGCTGGTGGCATGGCGGGTATTAAAGCAATCCCAACCGCGCTAATGGGCTACATTGAAAACTTCATTCCCTTAAGCAATCCTCACGGTCGTGATGACGAAACGTGGATGCAAGGTTGGACGGTATTCTACTGGGCATGGTGGATGTCTTGGTCACCATTCGTAGGCATGTTCATCGCTCGTATCTCTAAAGGTCGAACGATTCGTGAATTCATCGTTGCTGTATTGTTCATCCCAACGACAGTAATCATCATCTGGATGGCTATTTTCGGTGGCATCGCGATTGATCAAGTGGCGAACAAGGTGGGCGAGATTGGTGTGAATGATCTGCAAGATATTACACTTTCTCTTTTCCATACTTACGATGCTCTGCCAATGAGCTCTGTGCTTTCAGTGGTATCGATTGGTTTGATTATGGTGTTCTTTATCACCTCTTCTGATTCAGGCTCATTGGTTATCGATAGCATTACCTCTGGCGGTAAAGTGGATGCACCGGTTCCACAACGTGTATTTTGGGCGTTGATGGGCGGCGCGATTGCAGCGGTTCTACTATGGGTTGGTGGTACGGAATCTATTCAAGCACTGCAAGCTGGAACGGTATCGATGGCGCTACCATTTGCCTTCATATTATTGCTTATGTGCCTAAGCTTATTGCTAGGTTTACGAACTGAAAATCAATTGGTTAAGCACCAAAATGCTTTGAGTTAAAAGTATTTTTGATAAAAAGGTCGACAGGGTCGACCTTTTTTTCGTCATAAACTTGAGTAATTACGTGAATATTGTTTGAAATTCCATCGAGCCGATTCTAGTTTACTGAAAACAACAAGTTAACCTGCTAAACTTCAGACATCCAAGTATTTGAATTATTGTGACAACAGCTTGTACTACTTGGATCGTAGGTTCGAGTTTGTAATTAAGTCGCAGGTAAGTAAGGAATACGAGGTCAATAGACCCTAATAGAATTCCGTAGAGAGGGATAATGACTAAAGGTATAGATAAATACAGTATCGACAGTACGGATTACACTGTCGGTCAAGATAACGTCCAAAAATGGGGTTTTGATGTTCATAACCCAGTATTTGGTATTAGTGCGGGACTTATCGCTTTGTTCCTGATCGGTGTTCTTATTACAGATACCGCTTCAGCAAAGGCTGCGCTAGATGGCGTTAAAGGCCAGATTATCAATTCGTTTGATTGGCTTTTCATCTGGTCGGGTAATATTTTCGTAATTTTCTGCTTAGGTTTGATTGTTTCTCCGTACGGCAAAATCCGCCTTGGTGGTGTTGATGCGACGGCAGATTACTCATTCTTCTCTTGGCTATCGATGCTGTTTGCCGCAGGTATGGGTATCGGCTTGATGTTCTGGAGTGTGGCAGAGCCAGCGGCTTACTTCACGGGTTGGTTTGAAACTCCGTTAGGTGTTGAACCAAACACACCAGAAGCTGCAAAACTGGCATTGGGCGCAACCATGTATCACTGGGGTCTACACCCTTGGGCGATTTATGGCGTAGTAGCACTGTCACTTGCGTTTTTCTCTTACAACAAGGGATTGCCTCTTTCTATCCGTTCTATCTTTTACCCAATTTTAGGTGATAGAGCTTGGGGCTGGGCAGGTCACATTGTTGATATTCTTGCTGTACTTGCAACGCTATTTGGTCTGGCGACATCGTTAGGTCTTGGTGCACAACAAGCGGCAAGTGGTATTCAGCATGTATTCGGCATTGAAGCGGGCCTAGGTCTGCAAGTTATTGTGATTACAGCGGTGACTTTATTGGCGGTAGTATCAGTACTTCGTGGTATTGATGGTGGCGTTAAAGTTATCAGTAACATCAACATGTTGGTGGCTTTCCTACTGCTTATCTTAGTGGCTCTAATCGGCTACGCGGTGACTTTAGGTTCTATCCCAACGACATTGATGGCATACATTGAAAACATCATTCCGTTGAGTAACCCTCACGGTCGTGAAGATGAAACGTGGATGCACGGTTGGACTGTATTCTACTGGGCTTGGTGGATCTCATGGTCTCCATTCGTAGGTATGTTTATCGCACGTGTTTCTAAAGGTCGTACGGTTCGTGAGTTCATCACAGCAGTACTGATTGTACCGACTACAGTGACTATCATTTGGATGTCAGTATTCGGTGGCATGGCGATTGACCAAATCGTGAATAACGTTGGTATTCTTGGTCAAGACGGCCTAACAGATGTATCACTAGCAATGTTCCAAATGTTTGATGCACTGCCGTTCGGGACTCTGCTTTCAATCATTGCGGTTGTATTGGTTCTAGTATTCTTCATTACATCGTCTGACTCAGGCTCTCTAGTAATCGACAGCATCACCGCGGGTGGTAAAGTTGATACGCCTGTGCCTCAACGTGTGTTCTGGGCGTTCCTAGAAGGTGCGATTGCTGTGGCTCTATTGTGGGTTGGTGGTACTGAAGCAGTACAAGCTCTACAAGCGGGTGCAATCTCTACAGCATTGCCATTCACCATCATTCTATTACTGATGTGTGTGAGCTTGCTAATGGGTATGCGTACAGAAAAACGCTAGGCTTTGTAAGCTGAAATCTACTGCAATTTATACGCAGTAGAGTGGTAAATAATATGAAGGCAGAAGAGGAAACTCTTCTGCCTTTTTTGTTTCTTCTTTACCGTGTTTTCTTGTCTCTTTTTAACATGTGAAGTGCGATAAAAATACTAATAACCGTAGAGATAATGCCGCCTTAAATTTGGCGACAAGCCAAGGAATTGACATTAGGTAAGCTTATGGTTTGCTTAAAATTATATTCCGATATTAAATTATAAAATCGCTCGAATTTAATACTAATATTGGGTAGTATGCGCGAGATTTCCCACCACTCGTGAAACTTTGACATGAAACTAACACTAAAGCAGAAGTTGATAGGCGCTAGCCTATCTGCTGTTGTCGTTATGGCTACAGCGTTGACTTGGTTGTCAGCAAACCAATTATTTGAACAGACTCGTAATGGCGTATACCTACGAGCTGAAAGCGTATCTGAAGCAGCATCTGAAGGTATTAAAAACTGGATTGATATCCGTACTGATATCGCATCAGCATTTAATGACTTTTCACGAGAGGATGATGTTGTTCCTTTCCTTAGACAAGCTCGTGTAGCGGGTGGCTTTGACGATATCTTTTTAGGTACTCCAGAAGGTGGAATGTACCGTTCACATCCTGAACGTAATCGTGCAGATTACGATCCTCGTCAACGTCCTTGGTACCAAGAAGCAAACGCTGCAGGTAAGCAAATCATTACTACGGCTTACCAAGATGCAATCACCAAAGCACTTCTAGTAACGATCGCAGAACCTGTTCGCCACAACGGCCAACTTGTTGGTGTTGTTGGTGCAGACGTACTGATCGACCAGTTGGTTAACGATGTAATCAGCCTTGATGTTGGTGACAACGCTTACGCAATGCTAATTGATGCCTCTGACGGCACATTCCTAGCACACCCAGATTCAGCACTAAGCTTGAAGCCGGTAAGCCAGCTTTCAAACGATATCTCTATGCCTATCATCGAAAACGCAGTGCGTACGGGTAGCATCGAGATCATCAAAGAGCGCGGCGCAGACAAGCTGCTTTACTTCACGAAGGTGCCTAACACTAACTGGATCTTCGCGGTTCAGATGGACAAAGCAACAGAAGAAGCGAACCACTCAACGCTACTTACTCAGCTGATCATCACTGCTGTCGTTATTACGCTCATCGTAATCGTACTCGTGTCTTGGTTAGTAAGCTTCCTATTCCGCGACCTAAACCGCGTTTCAGCAGCACTTGAAGAAATTGCTTCAGGTGAGGGCGATCTTACTCAACGCCTTGAGCCTAAGAGCGACGACGAAATTGGTCAGCTTGCAGCAAACTTCAACCGCTTTGTGGGTAACATGCACACCATGGTGATCAAGCTAAGCGAAGTATCTGCTGCGCTAGGCAACCAAGCACGTCAAACGGCTTCTCAAGCTGAAGAACGTAGTGCTCGTATCCAAATGCAACAAGACGAGATCAACATGGTAGCAACAGCCGTTAACGAAATGGCTGCAGCAACACAAGAGATCGCAGGTAACGCAGACCATACTGCACAGAACTCATCTGAAGCGGTTGGCGCGTGTGAGCACGGTACTGGTCAAGTGACACAGACTCAAAGCTCTATCCAAAACCTGGCTCAAGAAGTTCAAATCGCAACCAACGTGATTCTAGAACTTGAAGAGCACGGCAACAGCATCAACGCTATCTTGTCTAACATTCAAGGTATTGCAGAACAAACAAACCTACTTGCACTTAACGCCGCTATTGAAGCAGCACGTGCCGGTGAGCAAGGTCGTGGTTTCGCAGTAGTAGCGGATGAAGTTCGAGTTCTGAGCCAACGTACACACGGTTCAACGCAAGAAATTCAACAAACGATTGAGTTGCTGCAAGGTACAACAGGCAAGGCGGTTAACATCATGAACGATAGCCGTACTCTTGCTGAAACCAGTGTTGATGACGCGAACTCAGCGGCTGCAAGCCTAACGCAAATCCATGCTGCTGTTGAACGCATCAGCGACATGGCAACACAGATTGCTTCTGCTGCAGAAGAGCAAGCGTCAGTAACGTCTGAGATTACTCGTAACACTGAAGGAATCCGTGACGTATCTAACGAGCTAGCAGACGAAGCACACCAAGCTGCAGAGCAAGCTGCGCAGCTTTCTGAACTGTCTCACGAGCTAGAAAGCGAAATCAGCCGCTTCAAGCTGTAATCGAAGCCAATATAACAAAGCCCCGACCTAGGTTGGGGCTTTGATGTATCTGTACAATCTAGACTAACGAGTTATTTAAACTCAAATTTGCCCTTCATGATTGCCCAGTGGCCCGGGAATGAACATAGGAAAGAGTAGTCGCCACCGGCTGTCATTTTCTCTGTGCTGAAAGTGATTGAGGTTGACTCGCCACCACCGATAACACGAGTGAAGGCGTAAACGCGGCTGTCGTCAGGTTTTACGTAGTTATTGTCGATACCTGCCGACATACCATCGATGCCCACTGCTTGTAGCGACGCAGTGTCTGTTATAACGACGTTGTGACCCATTGATTGGGCTGGCATAGAACCAGTATGGTTTAGCGTCAGCTTCACTTCTTTACAGCTCGCTGGAACGCTTAATGTGTCAGTTGAAAATTTCATTTGATCACTAGCATCAATCGATACTTCACATTCCGAGCTCGCTTGAGCGGTAAAGCTAGCACCTACAAGCGCTATCGTTGTTGCGATTAATCGTAAAGACATACACTGTTCTCCATTATTTTAGGGGGAGGTTATTCCATGAGGTTGATCGATACGTATTATCCTAGAAAGATGATCATAGTAATGTGCTACGACTTGAATTATGTGCAACTCGTTGCTTTATAAATGGTAAGTTTTTGTAGGAAAGGGCAAAACTAATCAGCGCATGAACAACCGTTTAAGGGGGAATGGTTGCTCGATACTAGAATTACAGACAACAAAAAGCCCGAGTATGAACTCGGGCTTTGAATGGTTTTCTTTATAACTTATGAAGGAGCTAGATTGCCTGACGAAGTTGGAAGTAACGTCCTTCTTCGTTTAATAGTGTCTCGTGAGAGCCGTGCTCAACAATCTCGCCTTGTTCAATCAGAACGATCGAATCCATCGATTCCAAACCAATCAAACGGTGTGTAATGAAGATAACCGTCTTGCCTTCGAAGTGCTTCTCGAACAGCGTCATGATGCTTTGCTCTGTTTGCTTATCTAAGCCTTCTGTTGGCTCATCGAGAAGCAGGATAGGGGCATCATGAAGAATCGCACGTGCGATGCCAATACGGCGCTTCTCACCACCAGACAGTTGACGACCACCGTCACCTAACCAGCTATCAAGTGCATTATTCTCAAGCAGTTTTTCTAGGCCAACATCTTTAAGGATATTCGCTAAGTGATCATCGGTCGCTTCTGGTCTTGCAATCAACAAGTTGTCACGCAAAGTACCATTTAGAATGTCGACACGTTGGCTTACCACACTGATTGATTCACGAAGCTGTGATTCATTCCACTGCGTCAGTTCAATGCCCGCGATTGAGATGTAACCCTTCTTAGGATCCCAGTAGCGAGTCAGAAGCTGAATCAGAGTCGATTTACCAGAACCCGTTTGACCCACAATCGCAACCTTGTTCGTTGCAGGGATCGTTAGGTCGACAGCGTTCAGAACACTGCGCTCAGAGTCAGGGTAGTTGAACGTCACGTTTGAGAACGTAATATCCAGTGGCTTGTTGATGTCGAGCTTCTCTTCAGCAAACTGAACTTCAGGCTCAGACAGAATCACTTCGTTCAAGCGACGAGCAGAAGACAGAGTTTGACCTAAATGCTGGAACGCACCTGCAATTGGCATTAATAGTTCAAAACTAGCCATAGTAGCGAACGCCATTAGCGCGATGAACGGGTCTGGTGCATTACCACCCACACCGTCAGCCGCAAGCCAAAGCATAAGAACAAGCGTCAAACCGTTGAACAGCATCAGTGCTGCTGACGCCATACCGGTTAGGTTAGCGTTCACAAACTGATTCGCCATCAGCTTGCGTTGCGTTTCTAGAATCGCATTACGGTAACGCTCTTCAGCACCGAACAGAGTCAGTTCGCTGTAGCCTTCTATCCAATCTAGCGTAGTGACACGAAGATCCGCTTTGTTTTGTGTCAGCTCACCACCGTTACGTTTACCCAGCTTGTAGAACAAGATTGGCCAAACCAACAGCATGATAAGAAGGATAGAACCTAAGATTAAACCTAGTGAGCTATCGAACCACATTAAGAACAGAGTTAGGAAGAAGATCCCGAACACACCCACCGTCACAGGGCTTACTAAGCGCAAGTACACGTGGTCCATGGCGTCGACATCAGCAACCAAACGGTTCAGAAGGTCAGCGTCACGAAGGTTTGAAATACGACCTGGGATCAGCGGAGCCAGCTTCTTGAAGAAGAAGATACGTAAATCAGTTAACAGTTTGAATGTCGCATTGTGGCTCACAACACGTTCACCCCAACGACCCGCAGTACGGCTCATTGCCAAACCACGTACGCCACCACCCGGTAGCATGTAGTTGAAGGTTTCACGTGCAATCGTCAGGCCAGCAACCGCGGAAGCTGAAATAAACCAACCTGATAGCGTTAACAAGCCGATAGAAGCCGACAGAGTAGCAAAAGCCAATAGCATGCCTAGCGATAGGCCAAACCAATGCTTTTTATAGAGTTTCAGGTAAGGCAGTAAATCACGCATCTAAATTACCCTTATTATCTTGTTGAGCTAAGTTCGCGTTAAGCATCTCTTCGAATAAACCACCCGCAGTCGAAAGCTGAGAGTAATGACCTTGTTCAACCAGACCACCATCGCGCATAACCAGAATGTTATCGACCGATTGAAGCGGGGCAAGTTGATGCGTCACAAGTAGGGCAGTGCGGCTTTCGATATTGCTATTGATGCCTTTCATTACCAACTGTTCGCTACGAGTATCTAAGCTGGCAGTGGGTTCATCGAGCAACCAGAACTGACCGTCTTGAATCATTGCGCGAGCCAGAGCTAAACGCTGAGACTGACCCACAGACAGACCGCCAGAGCGATCAGAGATCATATAATCCAAGCCGTGCTCATTTACGAATTCGTTAGCAAAAGACTGCTCAAGTGCATTCGCGACAACTTGGTCAGTGATATCGTGCTTACCAAGGGTGACGTTGTCACGAATTGTGCCATGCAGTAGCAACGGGTTTTGACCAACCCAGCTAATGGTTTTACGCCAAGAGGCTAAGTCTAGGTCACGCAGTTCAATGCCATTGATTTTCAAGCTTCCTTCATAAGGCATGAAACCAAGAATAGCGTTGATCAAACTCGTTTTACCCGCACCACTTGGGCCAACTAACGCAGTCGACTGTCGAGTGTTAAGTGCGAACGAAATAGGACCAACCAATTGAACACCTTCAGGGCTTAACACTTTGAGATCTTGAGCTTCAATATTGATGCCTTGAGCCGGGTCGAGCTGAGTGTCGCCTGATTTAACCTTAGTGATGTCTGTTTCTAGGAACTCGACAATACTTTCCGCTGCGCCAACCGCTTGTTGTTTCGCATGGTAGAAAGTACCTAAATCACGCAGAGGTTGGTAAAACTCTGGCGCCAAGATAAGGATAAACAAACCTGCGAATAGCGTAATGCCAACGCCGTAGTGACCGAAGTTAAGCTCGCCGATGTAAGTGAAACCGAAGTAAACCGCCGTCATCGCAATCGAGATAGATGTGAAGAACTCAAGCACAGCAGAAGACAAGAAAGCGATCTTCAATACATCCATAGTGCGCGTTCTGAACACCTCTGATGCACCTTTCAATACTTCGGTTTCAGCGCTAGTGCGGTCAAAAAGACGAATGGTTGTCATGGATTGTAAACGGTCGTAAAAGTGACCTGAAAGACGCTGGAGCGCTTTGAAGTTTTTACGGTTTGCATCGGCCGCTTTCATACCTACAAGTGCCATGAACATCGGCACCAGTGGCGCAGTCAGCAAGAAGATAAGGCCAGCCGCCCAGTTGACTGGGAATACCACGACCAAAATAATGAACGGAATCATTACCGACAAAGACATCTGAGGTAAGTAACGAGAGAAGAAGTCTTGCATGTCTTCAACTTGCTCTAACAACAGCGTTGCCCACCCACCGGCAGGCTTACCTTTGATGTAAGCAGGGCCAAGTTCGCGTAGCTTGTCGAGAATGAGCTGCCTAATGTAAACACGGATCTGTTCACCACAGCGATAACCTGCGATTTCACGACCCCATGTACAGCCCGCACGGCCAACGACCGATAGTGCCAAGCCAGCAAAATGACCAACCAGTTCAGATTTATCGACATTTTCGATGATCAACTGGTGAAGAATAGAGGCGAGAAGAGCTGCTTGAGCAATTAAAAACACGCTTGAAAGTACGCCAAGGCTAATCGCAATCATAAGCCAGCGTTTCGCTAACTTACTCTGTTGCTTAAGCCACTTGTTCAAGCTGCGTTGTTTTTTCTTATCCATTATGAAGGCTTAATGATAATTATTATTTGTTGAGGGCGGGTAGTATACAAAAGAAAGCCCAGTGGATATACCACTGGGCTTTAGGGATTTACAACAAAATGTGATGACGCCCTGCATCTACTGAGGCGAGAGCACCGATAATCAAATCTGCAATCTCAGATTTACTTATCGTTAAGGCCATCTAGGAAGCGTTCAGCATCCAGTGCAGCCATACAACCTGTACCAGCAGAAGTGATTGCTTGACGGTAGTTGTGGTCCATTACATCACCCGCAGCGAACACGCCTGGGATGCTGGTTTGTGTCGCGTTACCTTCAAGACCAGACTGAACGATGATGTAGTCATCTTTCATATCCACTTGGCCTTTGAAGATTTCAGTGTTCGGCTGGTGACCAATAGCGATGAACGCGCCCATTACTTCGATATCTTCTGTCTTATCAGACTGAGTATCTTTAATACGAACGCCCGTTACGCCCATGTCGTCGCCCAGAACTTCGTCTAGCGTGCGATCAGTGTGAAGAACAATGTTGCCGTTCTCTACTTTGTCCATTAAACGTTTCACTAGGATCTTTTCAGCGCGGAACGTGTCACGGCGGTGAACTAGGTGAACTTCAGATGCGATGTTAGACAGGTAAAGTGCTTCTTCAACAGCGGTGTTACCACCACCAACTACCGCCACTTTCTGGTTGCGATAGAAGAAACCATCACACGTTGCACAAGCAGAAACGCCGCGGCCTTTGAATGCTTCTTCAGACTCTAAACCTAGGTACTTAGCTGATGCACCTGTTGAGATGATCAACGCGTCACAAGTGTACTCGCCAGAATCGCCTTTAAGACGGAAAGGGCGGTTTGAAAGGTCGACTTCGTTAATGTGGTCGAACAGGATCTCTGTTTCAAAGCGCTCTGCGTGCTCTTTCATGCGATCCATTAGAGCTGGACCCGTTAAACCTTCAGCATCACCCGGCCAGTTTTCCACTTCTGTTGTGGTTGTAAGCTGACCACCTTGCTGCATACCAGTAACCAGAACTGGGTTTAGGTTTGCACGAGCAGCGTAAACTGCAGCTGTATAGCCAGCAGGGCCAGAACCAAGAATCAATAAATTACAGTGCTTTACGTCGCTCATGAGGACTCCGAAATTGAATTTGTTTTAATTTATAATCGCTTAGGATTGTATGGAAAATATGGAGGCAATAAAAGGTTAAACAAGGGCAGAAGTGTAATTAATCGTTATACGTTAGAACATAACCGAACTAAATGATGGTCTTGTAATCCTGTGTCTTAGATCAATAGCGATAAGTCAAGGAAAGTGCTCTTGCAAACAGCTATGCATATTGCTCACTTTTAGGGCCTTCTTGATCATGGTGTTTCTATAGCAGTATTTACTTTTTTGCGTATACATTGATGAGTAGAAAAACAAGAGAACCTGAATCCTATGTTTTATTTTAAAAAGTTTGCGTTAAAAGACGCTGCAAGAATTCATCAAAATTAGCGTGCAGATAAGCGACCACAAGACGCACTTTTAGTATGAACGGCATGATTACAAACAGGTGTAATGTTGGTTAATACTTGAACTGTTGAGTGTTCCTCAGTTGTTATTTTTTTGTATGTGTTATTATTGATATTTATATATTTCGCGGAATCATTTGAACTCTATGCAGATTCTAATCCTTTTTATCAATGTGTTTATTGTGTGCCTGAATTCGGTTTTTGCTTCTCCGCTGCAGGTCATCGGGGAACAATCTGTGTTAGCTAATGAAGCTGTAAGATGGTATGAAATGCCTTTGTTATCTGATCCAGTCGATTTTCCCATATTAAAAAAACACATTGAATCCTCTCCAAGGATTGAAACGATATTTGGTGGTGAAGGGGCGTTTGGGTTGAGAGTTGATTTGGCCAACTCCGATATCAAGTCGTCACAACAAATAGTTACACTCCGTGCAAACTATTTGGATCAAGGTTGGGGGTACTGGCAATCAACAAATGGTCAAGTAAGGCGAATACTTGATTTTGGCCAATTAAGTAACAAGAGTATCTTGCATCTGCATAGGCAAAGCTTCCCGTTAATATTGAATGCGGAGGAATCTGGAACACTTTGGCTCTACTTGGAAGCAAAGAAATTTCCAAAGGCAGTTAACTTCACTCTTCAACCTGAATATCCATTTTATATTCACGTTTTCCGCAACAATACGCTCACATTAGCTTCTATTACTGTCATGCTAACGTTGGGAGTTTTCGCTCTTTTTTGTTACTTTCAAACTAAACATCCAGTCACACTGGCTTGTGCTGGTTATGTTGGGCTACATGGCCTGGGATGGTTCGCCGCTTCAGGCGCTTGGGGGTACTTATTATCAAGCCAAAGCTGGAACCCAGTTTATTTTGGAATGGTATTGTTTCCGTTTGCGGTTGCTTTTTCTTGCTATTACACAAGATTATTGTTTGGATTTCCGCAGCATTTTATTCGTATTAATCTTACCTTTCAGGCCTTTAGTTGGCTGTGTGTCATTATCGGGTTTATTAATGTCTTTGCCCCGTTTTCGTTGACTTTTGTTATGTCCCATTTAATTGCGGCAATCTGGGTGCCGACAATGATAGTGACTGGCGTATTGATGGTTTATCAACGAAACTTTGTCGCTAAATATTATTTGATCGGTGGTCTTTGTTATGGCACGGCTTTGGTATATTACATTTTTGCGCATTTTGCACCATTGCCGACTCAGAGATCGACAGAAGTCATCGTTGTTGTTGCATTAGCAATAGATTGTACCTGCATTTTATTGTCACTGACTGAATGGTTGCGGATTCAACAACATCAACATCAGAAAACCTATATCCAGTCGAGGGTGGATAGTTTAACGGGGCTTGGAAACCGGCTGGATTTTAATGATGCGAGTAAACAATTAGTACATCATTCCTATTGTATCGTCTTCATCGATTGTGATGGCCTTAAATCGATTAATGATACTTATGGTCATGATGAAGGGGATCGCTTTTTAGAATACACCAGCCGCATGATGCGAGAAAAATTTACAGACCTTGGAATGGTTTATCGAGCTGGTGGCGACGAATTTATCTGGTTGTTGAAAGTGGATAAAGAGAAACAAGTTGAGGCTCTCTATTCTCAGATTGAGCTTAGAGTGACTCAGGTGGAAGAGCAAATTCGCAGTGCTGATTGGCCTCAGTCTGGCCTCAGTTTTGGAAGCGCATCTAGTTTTGAATGTGTCAATTTTTCTGAGTGTTTGAGCTTAGCTGACCAGCGAATGTACCAGCAGAAGCGCTCGAAGAACGGTTTTAAAAATCAGTCCAGTGAAATTGAGTGTTAGCTAAATTCCCTATTTTCTAAGTGAATCGTTTTAAGTCTAGTTAACTTATTTTCGTTTTGACTTTTGGTGTAAATGTCACCAAAGGTGGCTCTTTTAGCAACCAACCTTTCAAGCTTGCTTACCCTCTCATCTGTTTTGTGTAGAACATTCCCAATCTTTATAGTCGCCTATTTTTAACGAATTCTAAGTTAGGACATAAAGGCAGACCATCATATTCCAAATAAACGCATCATTTATAATTGTAGGTTTTATTAGAAAGCACTCTATTTGAGGGCGGCCGAGTTCCCCCCGAACTCGACCTGTTCCAGACGCGCAAGCAAAGGCGTTTGGTTTCTGGCGTACTCATAAATTAACCAATTTCAGTTTGTTGTGTAAATAATCAATAGTTTGGCAATTGATAGGTAGGTCGTATTTCGCGGTGCAAAAGCATAGAAATGAATGATGGCGAGTGTGATGCCTGAACTCAGGCAAGGAGGCTGGCGTATTAAAGGGAAAGGGCTGACACAATATGAAACATAGCTTGCTAGTTTATAATATCGTTAAATTTAAATTTGCAGGGATTTATAACTAGCTAGTGGAGTGTGCTAGTTTTAAGAGTTGGTCATCTTTTATTCTGGTGTTATGCACTGCTTTTGAATTTAAAGTTAGTTTTACTATCTGAATTATTATTTCTGACGGGATAAATGATTGTTTAATGTTGATTTGACAAGATCTTCAAGTATCCTTTATGTAAACAAAACGTTAAATATCGAAAGTAAATTAACAATCATTAAGGAGTCGATGATGTTACATGCTCACGAAAATACCCTACATATTACCCACCTCAGTAACCACGCGGTTGAGGAGTTGTCACCTTCATTCTCTAAGCTACCAAGTACAGAGCATGCGGATGGCCAGTTTCGATTGAGAAGGTACTCGGTGGTTCAATTCAGTAATGGACAAGTCGTTGAGCTAGACAAACATAACTTTGTTCAGTCTGAAAACATTAATCACTTTCAAGGTGATGTTGTTCGTCAGTTCGAGCCGATTGAAGCACCAATTCTAAGCAGCCAAGGCATGCAAGAGATGTGTGAACTGTTTATTGAAACCAACGGGCTTGAAGACGGACAAGAAATCGAAATCCACCAAATTCGTATCGCTGCCATTTATGAAGAGACGCAGGTTGCGCCAGAAGGCGTGCACCAAGATGGCTTCGACCACATCGCGTTAATTGGTGTGAACCGTCATAACATTGTGGGTGGCGAGATCATGCTGTACCAAGATTCTCATGAAGCACCGTTCTTTAGAAAAGTGCTTGAAGACGGCGAAGTTGCAATGCTTGCAGACAGTAAGCTATGGCACAACGCACAGCCAATTCGCACCATAGAGCACGACGAGATGGGTTACATGGATGTGTTTGTTCTAACGGCTAAGGATGCGCGCAATGTCCTTCACTCTTAATGATGTGCGCCAGCAGTTTAGCGCGCTAGGCCAATACCATAACGGTAAGCCGGTGACCTTTTTTGATGGGCCGGGTGGCTCTCAGGTTCCTGAAAATGTTTTAGCATCCATGACGGAATACCTTGGGCACTTTAATTCAAACCTAGGCGGTCATTACTTTTCTAGCCAGAAGACCACAGGTTTAATGCAGCAAGCGAGAGAAGCGGCACAAGCGCTACTCCATGCTGAGTCTTCTGGCAACGTTGTGTTCGGTGCGAACATGACCTCGCTGACCTTCCAACTTAGCCGAGCGATCAGCCGCGATTGGAAAGAGGGCGATGAAGTTATCGTCACGGCGCTAGACCACTACTCGAACGTATCGAGCTGGCAGCAAGCGGCAGACGACAAAGGCGCGATAGTTCGCCAGGTTCGTGTCGACGAGTCAGATTGCAGTTTGGATATGGCGCATTTTGAGTCACTGTTGAACGAGAAAACCAAGCTTGTCGCGGTGACGTTTGCTTCGAACACGACTGGCTCTATTGTCGACATGGCAAAAGTTATTGAGCTTGCACATCAGCATGGTGCGCAGGTTTATGTCGATGCCGTTCATTACGCGCCACATCACTTGATCGATGTTCAGCAGCTGAATTGTGATTTCTTAGCGTGTTCAGCGTATAAATTCTTCGGCCCGCATGTGGGCATTGCTTATGTTGCACCTCAATGGCTACACACGTTAAAGCCTTACAAGGTTGAGCCTGCAACCAATATCGGCCCAGGCCGTTTTGAAACCGGAACACAAAGCTTTGAAGGCCTTGCAGGTGTGATTGCGGCGGTAGATTACTTGGCGCAATTCGGTGAGCCAACCGACTCATTGCGTTCTCGTTTAGAGCAAAGCTACGCGCTTTATAATAAGCATGAAAGCCAGCTCAGTGAGTACTTCCTTAAACGCTTGTCTGATCTTGAAGGGGCAAAGCTTTACGGGAAAACAGAGTTTGATTCGAACCTAAGAACGCCAACCTTTGCGGTTACCTTTGAAAACCATTCTCCAGAGTTCATCGCCAAGAAGCTGGGTGAACATAATATCTGTGTGTGGAACGGACATTTCTACGCATTAGGTTTGGTGAAACAGTTGGGTATTGAAGAGCAGGGCGTGGTGCGTATTGGTTGTATGCATTACAACTCGATTGAAGAGATCGACTTGCTGTTCAATGTGCTTGAAGGGATCTTGCGAAGCCATTAGTAGAAGTAATTAGCAAGAAGTCACGAGCACTTAATAGCGACAGAATTAGAAAAGAGCATACTTCTCTCATGAATAGTGAGTAGGAAATATGCTCTTTTTCGTTTCAGCGCGCTTATTTAGTTATCGCCTGTGACCTAATCAATACAGCGATTCGACTAAGAAAGCTGCTCAACAATTGCTACACCCACTGCGTGTGCGCTAGTTGGGTTCTGGCCAGTAATTACTCGCTCATCAACAATCACAAGTTCTTGCCACGGTTGAACCTTGTTGAAACGCGCTGCGCCACGAGCAAGCGACTCTTCCAGTAGGAATGGAATGTCGTCGATCGTACCAAAGTCGATCTCTTCTTCACGTGTAAAGCCAGTCACCGATTTAGAGCTTAGTAGCTTCTCGCCGTTGCTCAGAACAATCGGAAGCAGCGCCGCAGGGCCGTGACATACTGCCGCGACAATACCACCATCTTCATAATGCTTTGCTGCGATGCTAGCGAACTGTTCATTGGTTGCTAAATCTGAAAGCAAACCGAATCCACCTGGGTAGAAGATAGCATCGTAGCTTTCAGTATTGATTTGGCTTACTGGAATCGTATTGTTGATGCGGTTCTGGAAGTCATCATCCGCCAAGATATCAGCGTTAACCACATCTCCTTCAATATCCGTTCCGTAGAGTGGGGCTTTGCCACCATTGATAGAAGCGATGTCGTACTCAAAACCCGCAGCAATGATCTCTTTGAGAGCATGAGTCAGTTCAGGCGCATAAGTACCATTCGCTTGATCTGTATCGCCTAGTGTTGCGTGGTTAGTTACAGGTATTAGTATTTTTTTCATGATTCGTCCCTTTGAGCTGCTGTTTTTTTTATTTAGGTGCTGACGCTTTTCGTTAAGCACTGAAGCTTTTCGTTAGGCGCTAGGTATCGCGTTGTTACTTAGCTATCGCCGCCTTGTTGTATCTAATACTAGTTCCAAACTGATTAGGTGATAATATACGAAACAGGCAAAACATTGTTGCTATATAGCAAAGATAAGATACGGGTAGATTAAGTATGGACAGCTTTGAAGGTATTAATGAGTTTGTTGCGGTAGCCGAGTGTCACGGCTTTTCTGCAGCAGCAAAACAGTTGGGTTGCAGTACTAGTCATGTCAGTCGCCAAGTTTCAAGGTTGGAAGAGAGAGTTGGCGTGGCGTTGCTTGCGCGTTCAACACGGATGGTGAGCCTGACCGAATCGGGTCATACCTATTATCAGCAGTGCAAAGACTTGGTCATTGGGCTGCAACAAGCGAATGAACAAGTCACGTCTCAACAAACTCAGCTTAGCGGTACATTACGTGTTAGTGCTGCAGGCGCGTTTGCAGAAAATCATGTCGCAGCGGCGCTGATGGAGTTTGCTAAAGATCATCCTGAGCTCACCATAGAAATGAATTTCAATACCAAGATGGTTAACTTCATCGAAGATGGCATCGATTTCGCGATTCGTTATGGTCGATTGGACGATTCAGGATTGGTGGCAAGAAAGCTGGTTGATCGCCCGATGGCAGCGGCAGCAAGCAAAGATTACATTGCTGAGTTTGGTGCTCCAGCGAATCCAGAACAACTCAAGCTGCACAGCTGTATTATCGCCAACAGTGACCAGTGGTTGTTCGAGAACGATGGAAATCCGCTAACCGCAGTCAGAGTTCATGGCCGTTGGAAAAGCAACAATTCAAGCGCTGTACTGAAAGCTTGCGAAGAGGGGCTTGGCATCGTTTATCTTCCTAAAAGCAGTTTCAATGGCAGTCTTAGCAATGGAAAACTCGTCCCTGTGTTAGAAGAGTATTGGGGAGCGGGCACAAGCAGTTGGATTGTTTATCAGAACCGTCGTTTTCTTCCACAGAGAGCACGGTTAGCTATCGACTTCTTAGTCTCATATTTCTCTGATTGGAATGAATAGTTCGTAGGTTTAAAGAATAGTGCGCAGGTTTAAAAGAATAGCGAACAGGATTTGAAGTGGTTGGGAGCGGATTCTTTCATCAGTTCAAGGCCAAAAGTAGAAAAAGATAATGGTTACATTGGTATAGGTTATCTATTTCTGTTTTTTGACGCGAATAATGGGATTGAGATGCTTGTCTACTTTTACTAACTCGTGTTGGCAATTGAGTTGTAGAGAAGGCCGCAACAGTACGATATACTAGATGGCATATTAATGTCCCTAGCGCGTGATAGATTGTGTGGAAGCGTTGGCAGGATGTGTTGTTATGCTCCAGTTCGTGAAGTATAGCTATAATGCGGAGTTGGCAATGTCTTCAATAAATTTCGAATCCACGTACGGTGTAATAACTATTCAAGATATGAATGTAGTTAGTGTTGACGCTAATTATGCTCGTATTTATGGATACCAATCACCCGAAGAACTACTTTCTAATATCGATAGCTTTCTAGATTTAATCTCAGAAGATTACCATGTTTTAGCTTATCAAAATTACCTTGAAACGGTCAGCGGTCAACGAGATCCTCAGGTTCATACTTATACCAATGTTGATCGTAACGGTAGAGAGTTCACAGTGTTTTCTATCGACCATGTTACGGAGTGGCAGGGAAGACCTGCACTGCAAGTCACGGTTATCGATCTATCTCCTGCTATTCAGTTGCAAAATGCGGTGCGTGAGCAAGATAAGATGTATCACGATATGATCATGCAATCAGGACAGGGCATCTTGGTTCATCGAGATTTCAAACCGTTGATGGTCAATCAATCTTGGGTCAACATGCAAGGCGGCACGTCCATCGAGCAAGTATTAGAGCTAGAGTCGATTCTTGAATTGGTACCAAAACAGAATACGGATGGTATCAGTAAGCATTATCAAGCGATTGTGTCTGGTGAGTTGTCAGGAACTAGTACCGTGGTTGAAAATATAGGGTTCGACGAGGTTCACCGGTTCTTCAATATTTACGACAATGCGATTACTTGGAAAGGTCAGCCAGCGGTTCAGGTGGTGCTCGAAGATGTGACTCAAAAAGTAATGTTGGAGAAACAGTTACTTCATCAAGCGAATTACGATGAAATGACCAATTTGCTCAATCGAAGAGCGATTTACGATTGGCTGAAAGCGTATCTTGCTTCCGATAATCATGTTGTATGTATGCTACTTGATATCGATGACTTTAAATCGATCAATGATACTTACGGTCATATGGTAGGTGATGAAGTTATTTGTGCTTTGGCTAACATTACCAAGCGCAGTGCCGAGAAAGCCGGCGGAGTCGCAGGCCGTTGGGGGGGCGAAGAGTTCATTATATTTATCCCAAACACGTCTCTTGAAACAGCACACGAAGTGTCAGAAGAGATTCGCCAACAGTTCAATCAAGTTGAATTCAGAATCGATGAACAGTTACGATTTAATTCGAGTGTCAGTATCGGAATCAGTGATAGCCAAGCCTGTGAAGACGGTGTCACGATTGATGCACTCGTGAATTTAACCGATCAATCTCTCTATCGCGCGAAAGCCAACGGCAAGAATTGTGTAGACGGAGATGTGGTTGCGCTCTAACGCCTAAAATCGTCATCGAAAGCGAATAGGATCGACAACGAAAAATGCCCTCAAGTCATCACTTGAGGGCATTTTATTTTTTGGCTATTCACTAAGCGCTTCTAACTATAAGAAACGTTTAAGTTCTACAAGTTATGCAGACACTTCCACTTCGTAAGAACCAAATTTACGGATGTTAATCACGCCCGTATCTAAGATTAGGTATTGGCCTTTAATACCTTGCAGCACACCAGATACTTCAGGATTCTTATCAAAGTTGTGCGATACAATCTTCACTGGGTGCTGCTCAACCGGGTAGCTCAGTGAAGTGATGTTTTCGCTCAGAATCTCGATTGCATCGTCACCAAACTTCGCTCTGATCTCTTGGATCTTATCTTCAACCAATGGCAATAGTTCTTTGGCTTTTTCTACCAACTCCATATCGTCGCCATCGCCTTTTAGCAGCGTGCGCCAGTTGGTTTTGTCTGCAATGTGCTTCGCTAACTCAACTTCGATCAGGCCAGAGATCTGACGCGTTTTTACCTTCAAGATTGGTAGGCCTTGAGTCGCACCTTGATCAATCCAACGGGTAGGGATCTGTGTATGACGAGTGATACCTACTTTTAGGCTTGATGTATTTGATAGGTAAACGAAGTGATCAACCATGCAGTTCTCTTCACCCCATTGAGGCTCACGACATGTGCCTTCATCGTAGTGGCAAGTCTCCGGTTTCATGATGCACATATCGCAGCTGGCTAGCTTTTTCATGCACACAAAGCAGTGGCCTTGAGAGTAGCTCTTCTTGGTTTTCTTGCCACACGAGCAGCAAAAAATATTGCCCGTGTGAGTGAGGTTGATGGTTTTACCAATCAGAGGGTTTAGTTCTACAAACTCTTCGCCTACAGGCAAACGGTAGGTTACCGCACCATCAAGGGAAGCACTCATCTTCTTGAGTGTTCCTTTCGCTAATAAAGACATGACATTACTCGTTGTATTTTGATTATTATTTCGTCGACTCGAATGCTCTGTAAGCAGCCTGTTCGGTTAACGATGATTATGCGATGAGTATAACAAATGGAGCCTATTTTTATACGCAATAATACTTGATTCTCGGCGTAAATAATCAGCATGAAATGTAAGCATAAAAATATAGTATGACATTTTGTTCAGGCGTGATATAACGTTTTTTAGTGAATTATTGGTATTAAGCTCACTAATTCACGTAACTTATTTTATATCGTAAAATCCCAACTCTAGGGATATAAGCCGGAAGCTTAGACGTGAAGTGGATCCATAAGATTGTTATCTTTCTAGTTATCGCAACACTTGCCATTGTGCAGTATTACCGTGTGAGCGGAAATCGTGTGATAACGGCAATTACGCCAGATAAATATGAGTTTATTGCGACCAGCGATCAAGTTGACAGGGGTGTCAGTACCTCTCAATTATCCTATGAAAATGGCCAATATGTTCTTAACTGTGAGCTAAAGGAATCAGAGTATCCTTGGCCTTACTGCGGCTTATCGATTCGTATCGATCCAGATATAACCACAGGTCTTGACCTTTCCCAGTATCACACTTTTAGAGTGAACATCGATTACCATGCTGAGGCTGACTCAAGCGGCCGTTTGAGAACCTACCTACGTAACTATAACCCTGCTTATTCAGTTCCGGATAACGAGTACACACATAAGTACAACGGGATGGAGTTTTCTCCGGGCGTTGATGGTGGTGTGATTGAGATTCCGATCAAAAACCTGCAAGTAATGACATGGTGGTTAGCTGATAACGACATTGCGCTAGAGCACTCAGCACCCGAGTATTCGAATGTGAATATGGTTGAGTTTGCTACCGCATCTGGTGCGAAGCTTGGCCATCATAGAATCGTTATCCGTAGCATCGAGTTTGAAGGCTCTTACATCACAGGCGAGAGCTTGTTCTTAATCTTACTGTTTGTTTGGGTGGGGACGGGCACCGTGTTCTTGATTTCAGAATTGCACCGTTCTAGGAAACGCATGGTGATTGTTGAAAAGAGACACAACCATCTAAAGAACGTCAACCGAGCATTGAGAGAGCAAAACTTTGAGTTCTCTGAAAAGGCCCATCGCGATGAATTAACCGGAATACTAAACCGCCACGCGATTCGTGATTGGTTGAAAATGCAGTCACAACATGTGAAGCAAGGGCATGGCAAGCTGGGTATGTTGTATCTCGATATCGACTACTTCAAGAGCGTGAATGACAAGTACGGACACCAAATGGGTGACCACATCTTACGTGAGTTCAGCATGGTGGTGGGCAGTTCGATCAGCGCTACTGACAAGTTGGTGAGGTGGGGTGGTGAAGAGTTCATTGTTTTTTGCCCACAGACTGATCTTGGCGAAGCACAAAGAAAGGCCGAGAAAATCCGACTTTTAGTCAGCCAGCACCTTTGGGTTCATGGCGATCCACTGACATGCAGTATTGGTGTAGCCGAGATGAAGCAAGAGCGAGTGACAGAGACCATTGCTCGCGCGGACGAAGCTTTATATCAAGCAAAGCATTCAGGTCGAAACCAGGTGATCTTGAGTCACTAATCTGAAAATTGTTTTGATGAGTTTATAAGCCACACGTGCATATGTGACGTGTGGCGTTTTTATGGTTCTTCTCCCAAAAGCCAAAACAAAAAAGGTGGCGCGGGGCCACCAAAAGGGAAAGCGTTTCTTGTTTTTATATGCCCGTTCAGTGCTTGCTTACGCTGAACGGGCATTTTTGTCTTGGTTAAACCGGGGGAAGTTCAACCAGTTTAGGGGAGCATTCCTGTAAGCATGCGCTTATAGAACGTTAGTGTTTACCAGAAGATCCAAGCGAACAGAGTCAGAACTAGGATACAAACTAGGTTCAACACCATACCGATTCGCATCATCTCTTTCTGCTTGATGTGACCCGAGCCAAACACGATTGCGTTTGGTGGTGTTGCAACAGGAAGCATGAAGGCACAAGACGCAGCAACAGCGATCAGTGCAGACAAAATAACTGGCGACATACCAAGTGCTTCAGCGATGGTTGCGAATACTGGCACCAGAAGTGCTGCACTCGCTGTGTTACTCGCAAATTCCGTTAGGAATACCACGAACGCTACCACGGCTAGAATCGTAAGCAGTACGCCAGCTGTTTCTAAAAATCCGCTTAGTGAGTGTGCTAGGAATACGCTGGTTCCTGTCGCTTTCAGAATGTTACTTAAACAGATACCGCCACCGAACAGGATAAGAACACCCCAGTCCGTTGTCTTCTCGACGTCTTTCCATTCCACCGCTCTAGAAGCGCCAAGCAGTACAATTGCGCCAATCGCTACCAAGCTATCAAATTTAGAGAATCCGCCAATCATTGCGTTGATTGGTTTACCGAATATCCAAAGCGTTACGGTTAGAAGGAAGATAGACAGTGTGATTTTCTTGCTGTTTGTCCATTCAACTGGGGCATGGTCTAGCTCGAATTTGTGGTCAAGCTTTGGCTTAGTCATCACGTAAAGAATAATCATCGCGATTGGCAGTAAGATCATTGAGATTGGAAGACCTAGCGCCATCCACTCAGTAAAGCTCAAGCCAACTTCTGCAGCGGCGATTGCGTTCGGTGGGCTACCCACTAAGGTTGCGATACCACCAATCGATGCACAGTAAGCGATACCCAGCAGTACGAACACGTACGTGTTGCGGTCTTCACTTTGGTCAACTTTGTTCATGATGCCAAGAACAAGGGGAAGCATCATTGCAGTCGTTGCTGTGTTCGAAATCCACATCGACAAGCCTGCACTCACACCGAATAGCATGAACACCGCCACCGACATTCTGCCTTTTGCAATCAGCAGAACTTTGTCGGCAATCGCCTTATCGAGCTCTTGCTTGTTGAGCGCAGCAGCAAGGGCAAAACCACCCATGAATAGGAAGATGATTGGGTTCGAGAAGTTCGCTAATGCAGAGGGCGTATTGAACACACCAAACAAGACAGCCAAGAGTGGAACGAGCAGAGCGGTGATGCTGACATGAATAGCTTCGGTTAACCATAGAACCGCAACGAACACGAGAATACTCAAACCAGTATTGACTTGTGATTCGAAAGGAAGGGTGTTGAGCAAGAGTGCGAATAGCGTGAAATTACCAATTAATATCATGCTGTTGCGGGTGAACAACCAGTGTTTCAGTGTAGTAACAAGTGCCGTCATAAGACGCTCCTTTTGTTATCCTCGTTTTATTGGTGCACGACTTCATTGAGTCGTGCTTATTATTTTCGAGGTATATAGCTTGATGTAGGGTCAGACTTTGTTGGGAGAATGTTACTTAAGTTAATAAAGGCGTGTTGGTGTGTTTTTGTGTAACAGTGGGGAAATGTGAGGCAACAAATTCAAAATGTGTAGTTTTCTACACATCTGTCTCTGCTGGGTCTGCAATAGGGTTTGTTGTAGGATCTACAACAGGGTTTACAGAGGGGTCAGTCATAGGGTTTGGAATCGGAAATGATTCCGGTTTTGGACTCGATTGAATGGGCTCTTTAGGTCCAAGGAACTTTGGCGTTGTCCCCATAATATACAAATCTAAGAAGGCTTTGGTACGCGCAAAAACTTCACGCAAACGGATAGAGGTGCCTGAATGATGAGTAGGACCTGAAACCGCTAAACATTGTGCATGAATATCGTAAGAATTAGCGATAAATAGTGCTCTTTCACAGTGGAATTTCTGAGTAATGATCAGGAAGTTGTCGGTGTCGAAGATCTTTTTAGCGCGAACAATCGAGTCTAAGGTTCTAAAGCCTGCGTAATCGAGGTTAATGCGTTCATCGGGTACACCCGCTTTCAGCAAGTCGCGTTTCATCGTCCACGGCTCATTGTAAGAGCGATGAGCGTTATCACCACTTAACAGAAACTGGTCGACTTTTTCACGGTCGAACAGCTCAATCGCGGCTTCGATTCGGTGCTTATAATAGTCGTTGAGTGTTCGACCCAAATATTTGCTCGTGCCAAGCACAACGGCGACCTCAAGCTCGGGCACTTCATCTATATCGTAGATGATGCGATCTTCCGCTTGCCATGAAACCCAATAATCGATCGCAATAACCGCAGCGCTGCCTACTAAGAACACGAGGAAAGCGCCAAACAGAAAACCTTGCAGTTTTTTGTAAGCTTTTTTTATGTAGCTACGGATAATGTGAGAATCAAATTTCACTCTCGGTATGGTCCTTTCACTGAGCATTAATTTTTGAGTGCTCGATAATACCAAATAAAAATGAGAAAAATCAGTTAAAAAGACAAGACAGTTTAAAGAAAAAAGCCCCTGCAATTGCAGAGGCTCATATAAGAGTCGTTAACGCTCTTTATTCCAAGCGCAGTACGCTTTATTAGAATGCCGTGCGCTTGTAGCGACGGTAAACTGGCTGCCAGAAGTGCTGGTCAATCGCTTGTTGCAGTGCTTCTTCAGTGATCTCTAGAGCAACGCCCTGTTCAATCGCCTTTTTACCTACCGCAAGAGCAATTTTCTTAGATACCGTGTGGATCTCTTCCAATGGTGGAAGTAGAGCACCTGTGCCATTGATTGCTAGTGGAGAACACGTAGCAAGTGCACGGCTTGATTCCATTAGCATTTCGTCAGTGATGCGTGAAGCATTCACAGCCAATACACCAAGGCCAATACCTGGGAAGATGTAGCTGTTGTTACACTGAGCGATTGGGTAAGTTGTGCCGTTGTGAACGACTGGCTCAAATGGGCTACCTGTCGCAACAAGTGCTTGGCCATCAGTCCAACGAATAATGTCGTTTGGCGTCGCTTCAACACGGCTTGTTGGGTTCGACAGTGGGAACACGATAGGGCGTTCACTGTGTAGGTTCATCTCTTTGATGACTTCTTTGCTGAATAGACCTGGAGCACCAGACACACCAACCAATACGGTTGGTTTCGCGTGGCGAACTACGTCTAGTAGAGAGAAACCAGTGCCATCGCTTTCCCAGTCTTTGGTGTTTTCGTTGGTTTGAACCAGACGCTGTTGGAAATCAAGCAGGTTTTGCATGCCTTCTTGTAGCAGACCCCAACGGTCAACCATGTAAACTTGAGAGCGAGCTTGTGCATCGCTGATACCTTCAGACACCATTTGGGCAATGATAGCTTCAGCAATACCACAACCTGCAGAACCCGCACCTAAGAAGGTGATGCGTTGATCTGAAAGTTTGCTGTTTGCTGCTTTACATGCTGCAAGTAGAGAACCAACCGTTACCGCTGCTGTACCTTGGATATCATCGTTGAAACAACAGATGCGATCTTTATAACGCTCAAGTAGAGGCATTGCGTTCTTTTGTGCGAAATCTTCGAACTGAACTAATGCATCTGGCCAGCGACGTTGAACCGCTTGGATGAACTCTTCAACGAATGCGTCGTAGTCGGCACCTGTAATACGAGGATGACGCCAACCCATGTACATTGGATCTGCAAGACGTTGAGGGTTGTTAGTACCCACATCGAGCACGATTGGTAGCATGTAAGCTGGGCTGATACCGCCACAAGCTGTGTAAAGCGCTAGCTTACCAATTGGAATACCCATGCCACCGATGCCTTGGTCTCCCAAACCAAGAATGCGTTCACCGTCCGTAACCACGATAACTTTAACGTTGTGGTTTGTCGCATTATTCAGTAGATCATCGATACGATCGCGATTCGGGTATGAGATAAACAGACCACGGCCACGACGATAAATATTTGAGAAGTTCTCACATGCTGCGCCAACTGTTGGCGTGTAAATGATAGGCATCATTTCAGAGATGTGGTTTTGAACTAAACGATAAAAAAGCGTTTCATTAGTGTCTTGGATGTTACGTAGGTAAATATGCTTATCCATATCACTTTCGAAGTTACAATATTGTTTGTATGCACGTCCAACTTGCTCTTGGATTGTTTCGGTTGTTTCCGGTAACAAGCCTTCAAGGTTGAAAGAACTGCGCTCTTCAGCAGAGAATGCGCTGCCTTTGTTAAGAAGAGGGGTACTTAGTAAAGCAGGACCAGCATAAGGGATATACAGAGGGCGTTTATCGTTGTTCATTGGATGCCTAATATGGGAGAAAGGGTAACTGAAAAATGATAACGGTTTAGTTATTCAATTGTAAATAGTTTCCCTCCGATCTGAGCAAACAAAATGATATTCTTACCTATGTCCCACACTTATCGAATTTGAATGCCATAATTCGTTATACTTTGCTCACATTTTTTCGCGACGCTTCCTTTTTATGTCTCTACTTCCCATCGATTCTTATCAAAATGCATTCCACGATCAAATCGGCAGTTCTCACCTCGTAGTCGAAGCAGAAACCGGATCGGGCAAATCAACACGTTTACCGGTGTGGGCGTCTCAGCATGGGCGAGTACTTGTGGTAGAGCCAAGACGAATCGCCTGTACGTCATTAGCTAAATACCTCGCACAGCAATCGGGTGAGAAGTTGGGTAGCAAGGTCGGCTACGCCATTAAGCTTGAATCTGAATATAGCGAGCAAACCGATGTGGTTTTTGTGACTCCCGGAATCGCATTGCGTTGGTTATCTGAAGATGGACTTGCTAGTTTCGATGTCATTGTGGTGGATGAATTTCACGAGAGGCGCTGGGATATTGATCTGCTGGTGGCGATTCTGAAACAAAAAGCGAGTCATCGTTTGGTGATCACTTCTGCCACCATTGAAGGTGAGCGCCTTGCTCACTATCTGAATGCGAATCGAATAAGCTGTGAAGGCCGAACTTATCAAGTTGCTATTGAAAATAGGGCGAATGAATCAAGAGTATTACCCGATATTCGACATCTAGAGCAACGTATTGCTGAAGAAGTGAATCACCAACTGATCGCTTCTCGTGGCGATATTTTGGTTTTCCTGCCGGGTAAAAAAGAGATCGTGCATTGTGAGCAAACCTTGGCAAAGAATCCAGATATCCAAGTTGTTAAATTGCATGCATCAGTGAGTGATAAAGAACGAGGTTTAGCGCTCTCTGGTCGTAATATCGATACTAAAAATGACGGCGACAGTTTACGAAAAGTCATTTTGGCGACCAACGTTGCTGAAACCTCACTAACTATACCCGACATAGGTGTGGTGATAGATTCAGGGTTAGAAAGACGCACCGTTCAGCGTAATGGCAGAACCACACTGATGCTTAAATCCATATCACGAGCGAGTGCCAAACAACGAGCTGGCCGCGCGGGTAGGGTAATGGACGGCGTTTGTGTGCGTCTATATGGAGAGCATGCGGCGTTAGAGTTAGTCACACCGCCTGAATTGCAGCGTGAAGAGCTGACCGAACCTATGTTGGCCGCAGCATGTTGTGGATCTCCGCTTGAGAGCTTGTCCTTCCTTGACCCTATTCCAGAGAAATCACTCAACAGTGCAGCTCAAACCTTGCTGACGATGGAAGCGATTAACGCCGACCATCAAGTTACCGAGCATGGTAAAAAGCTGTATCCGTTGCCGATTGATGCTTTGTATGCCGATATCGTTACTCGAATCAAAACCAAAGCATTAAAAGAGGCGATGGTTGATCTCACTGCGGCGCTGTCCGTTCCTGCTCGCTTGTATCAGTTACCAAACAATGCAGAACATCTTGAAGCGCTCGCGCAACAAGAGAAGGAAGGGTGTGATTTAAGCCTGTTGATTCAGATTGTGCGCGGTCGAGAATATCCGCATTTAGACATCGACCAACAGGCTCTGAATGAAGCTCAAGGATTGGCGAAGCAAATGCGGGAGGTATTTGAACTTCCTCAGCTAGAAGTCGCGTCACGTTTCCAACGCATTGAATTGCTCAAGACCATTGTGAATCTGCATCCTGAACTGGTGTTTGTGCGCCGACTGAAAAGGAAAGAAGCCTTTGCCAATGGTGTTTTAGAAGTGGTGCTCGGTCGTCAGAACCGTTTCCCTGATAATGCACAAGCGATGTTGGTGTTGGATACTCACAGCTTGCCGGGAAGAGGCGTTAAGCAAACACTGACCTTAGCGACGGTCACGACACCCATTCCTCTTGAGCTTCTCATTGATGCTGAACTAGGAGAGTGGGAGCAAGGCGAAACCGTTGTGAATGATGATGGTGTTTTTACCGAGATGGCATTGGTGTACGCAGGCCGCACGATTACAACCAAACTCGTCGCCGCTGAAGGGCAACTATCGTTAAAACCTATCGTCGACCTTGTGTTAAATGGAGAGCAGCTTCCCGGTTTTGCAAAGGCTCGCACTCAAGAAATCAAACACTGGCAGTTGTATGTGAAACTTGGTCTCGATGAACAAACTAAATACACACCAGAAATTGAGAACATTAACTTTGAGCTATGGTTTATAGAGCAGCTTGAAGTACTAGGTGTTACTGATGTCAGCGAATTGGAAATGTTCGATCATGCAGACATACCGTTCGATGGCATTCCAACTTGGCTCTACTCAGAATTTTCGGAAAAATACCCGTTTGCATTGAGCCTTGCCGACTTGCAACTCGATGTTGAATACTTGCCCGCAAGAAAGCTGATTTACGTCCATTATCAGTCGGGTAGCCGAAAGTTATCGCCAAAACGTTGGGAGCTACCGACATGGTCTGGTTGGCGTATTCAGTTCAAAAAAGCGAGTCGAATAATTGATATCAAATAGATGGATAAGTTTTATCTCTAAAATATTAATCAAATAGATGCATATATGATTTTTCAGTGCTTATTTTGTTACAAGTTTGATTTTTATATTCCTTTTTAACCAATCAAAAGGTCATAAAAGACTATTCTTCTATATCCTATTGCTATAAAGAAAGAGTTGATAGATATTGAGTATATTGTGTTGCCAAAGTGTCGGGGGACATCATGGATAAACAGGAAGAGACGCGTGTAGAGTTCGATTACACAACATTTCTTGGCGCCTCATGCAGTAAAAAATGGACTTTTCTGGAAGCACTCACCACAATTGCGCCAGTGTTCAGTACCGTCTGGCGAGATAGCATTAAAGAGTTGGGCACCCCAGAGGATCGTTTATGGCAGATGGCATTGAAATCAATGTCGACGCGTAAAAGTGATGAGTCGAACATTGTTACCTTACTCAAGCTCGCTAAGCTGGAAGGGATCAATGAGCTCAAAGTGGTGATGCCATATTCACTTGAAGAAGAGCAGATCGAGTATATTGAATCGCGCAGTCATTTAGTGATTGCGGGTAATTCTGGAGAAGAGTTCACGATTAAGCTGTAACTTCAGCTCGCCTATAATCTCTCTCGAGGAATAGTAAAAACGTACACGTAAAAAGGGCCTCAAATATTGAGGCCCTTTTAGTATCTAAAACTTGAGTCTACGAGCTTATTAGCTTTCGAGCTTTTTATTTTGAGATTAAGCGATTAAGCAATTAGCAATTAAGCGACTAGTCGATTAGACCATAGTCAGCGCGCAGTACATCGATGATCTCTTGCTTAGGATTTTCGCTCAGTACGATCTCCGCACCTGTGATTTTCGCTGCGATATCAAGGTAAGTGCGAGACAGAGACATTAGAGAATCCAGTGGAAGTTCATTGTCACGAGCCAATGCTTCACGTTCTGGCATACGCTCTTTATTCAAAAGAATGTCGGCATCAGGGAAGTAGTTAAGCAAGAACTGACGGAAGCCTTCTTTTGAATTCTCAACGATGTTGCCGTTGTTATATTCCTGAGTATCCCAAATGCGAGATGAATCTGGAGTACCGACTTCGTCCATGTAGATAAGCTTTTCTTTGCCTTGAGCATCGTTGACGTAGCCAAACTCAAATTTGGTATCAACAAAGGTTTGGTCTACTTTTGCTAGCGCTTGGCTGATTACGTTGAAGCCTTCTTTAAGAAGTTTTTCGTAATGCGCGATGTCGCTTGCTTGAGTAAAGTTGAATGCTGCGAAGTTATCTTCGATGTTGTTGCGTGTGATGTTCACATCGTCAGCTTCTGGAACGCCAGGAATACCTTTCAGAATCCCTTTTGTTGAAGGCGTGATCAGTAGCTCAGGCAACTTCTTGTCTTTCTCAAGGCCTTCAGGCATCTCGATACCACAGAATTCACGTTCGCCGTTTGCGTATGCACGCCACATTGAACCAGTGATGTATTGACGACAAATCGCTTCGATCATGACTGGGCGAGCTTTTTGTACAATCCATACGAACGGGTGAGGGATATCAAGAATATGACTGTCAGCAAGTCCGTTGTCTTTAAACAATTTGAACCAGTGGTTAGAGATAGCATTCAGAGCCGCTCCCTTACCTGGAACACCTTTAAGATTTCCTTCACCACGCCAGATACAATCAAATGCAGAGATACGGTCACTGATCACCATGATTGCTAAAGGCGCATCTGGTGCTACATCGTAGCCTTTCTCTTTAATTAGTCGTTGGCTATCTTCTTCAGTTAACCAGTAGACTGAACGAACCTTGCCGCTGTGGACAGGTTTATCAGTACGGATTGGTAGGTCATCATTTACGGCAAGAACTTGATCAGCAAGGCTCATTTAGACATTCCTATCTTTTATCAAACGTCATACAGAGAAGTGCGGTGTGCACATGATTAGACGGGCATTATACCCAATCTACTATTTGCTTCCAGAGAAAAAGCAAACGATTGCTAAATCTGTTGTTTAAATAAAAACCCCCGCCTAACAATCCGCTAAAAAATGGGCGAATTGTAGGGCAGGGGAAGGCAGTATGTTTGGACTGTGTTTTGGCGAATTGTTTCTTAAGTTAAATTAAGTTTGTTAGCTAAAAGATTAAGCTATGTTTGTGGAACATGTTTTTGAGCCAAAATGTTATTAAGCCAACATGTTATTAAGCAAGGTGGCTTAGTGAATACGCTCTGAATTTGCATCCATAAAGAAGACTTCACATTGAAAGCGTAACCCTAATGTTCTTAGGTACTGTTGACTGAACTGATCAATCGATGCACTTGCAACAATCGCACTCGCATTCTTAGAACGGATTGCTTTCTCAACAGTCTCTACCTCAGTCATTTGATGAGAGGCTTTCATGTGAATAACACGGTCGCAGCAAACATTATGTTGCTTAAGCTGCTTAGCCGATGGTCTTGGTGTTTGAGCCGTAAACAGTAACCACTGATGTTGATTGGACAGCAACGCCATTCTTGCAAACAACGCTTCCTCGTTTGAATTTTTGCTTTTACGAGAAACTGATGTAAATGCGCAGTGAACTAGCGGGCTAGAGTGTTGTGCTTTAACGTGTGCTTGAATCATTTTGCTGTCCTTATATACATGCTGTATGTGTATACAGTAGTTTTAGTTACTTATAAGATCAAGCGTTTTTTGCGGGATTATTGGACGATTTCGTCTGAGGTTATGGATGGTAAATGATTAAATCATTGAAAGTATTCGATAAATTAAATTTGAATGAATCTGCTGTTTTGTATCATAAGTTGAATAAATGTGAGCTTTATACAGGTGTATACACTGGTTTTTGCAGAAAAGTACTGTATATACCTGTATAGAAGAGAGAACAAAGAAGAAAGAAGAAAGAAGAAAGAAGATCTAAAACCACAGGCACAAAAAAAGCGCCTTAGGCGCTTTCTTATATTTCACGGTGTTGCTTATCTCAATGTCGCTTGGGAGAGTTTTGCTCTCATTTCAATTTCACCAATATTGAACTGGCGAACATCAATGGTTGCAATATCATTGCACTCGTTACATGCATGATGACACTTACCATCTAGGTAGTCGTGCTTTTTAACTAGGCTTGGCTTTTTGCACCAATCACAAACGCCTTCTATTGTGAACATATTCTCTCCTCACCCGTTTAAGTCAGGTGTATTTTCGGCGCAAATTATGACACAAGTAAGACCCATTAGTTAATAGTTTGTTACCCGTTTTTGAGAGGGGGATCGATTGCAACACCAATAAAATCGATATCTTTGAGATCTAGGAAAATGAAGATGTGTGTTTGTTTACGGTTTTGTAACATTTTGTAAAATGGTTTTTAGCGCATTGTTCAAACGTTTCATTTCTTCGTCACATCCGTGACCATCTGGATGGTAGATCTTTGATAGCTGTTTGTATCGGATCTTGATGCTTTTCTGGTCGGGGATTGAGCTAGGCGTGTAGCCAAATAGCGCGCAAGCCACCTGCAAATGACTTAAACCTTTGCTGTTTTTTTGCTTCTTCAATTCGTGGAACATGATGTGCAGCTGACGTTTTTGCTGCTTAATCGTAAGGTCCTGCGAGCTAAGCTGCGCTTCAAGTGATTGTTGTTGCTGTCGCGAATCACCCGACTCTAGAGCTTGTCTTCTTCTTGAGATAACGAGAGTCGCAATAATGCTGATAATTGAAATCAACACGGCCAACGCAGCACTAATCATATAGTCATAGCTAGTTAGGTTAGAACTGGAGAGGTTAGAGCGTGATGCTTGGTTAGATTGTACGTGCTGAGATAACCCCTGACTGGTGTCTATTTCAGAGTCGATGCTGTCATCGAGCTGTTCAATTGAAGAGATCTGTTTTGCACGTTGCTGGTTGAATTGCGCTTCTAGAACACGGTTGTAGCCATCTTCTGCATTCGGGTTGTTTTTTAAGGCTGCTTCATACCATAGCTGCGCTTTATCTAATGGTTGAAGGAGGTCTTGTTCTAGCGAGGATTCGTAGAGTTTGGCAACCTCGATAGGTGCGCGCTGGTTACCTTGCAACGCTGCTTTAATAAACCACTCCAAAGCAAGCTTGTTACTTTGTTCAACACCTGTTCCTGCCAAGTACCATTCACCCAGTCTAAATTGCGCGTTTGGGTTGCCGTTTTCTGCTGACTGCGTGTACCAATACAATGCATCACTGGTGCTAACAGGAACGTCGACACCCGATTCATAAGCTTGAGCCAATTGGTATTGAGAAACTGGATCTTGAGGTTGTGATTCTAGTGAAAATTCATCACTGCTTGCTGCGTGCACGAAATGTGTGGTGGACAGTTGAATCGTGGAAAAGATGAGGGCTAGAAATAGTGTTCTAAGAAATGATGAGGGGGGAAAATTGGACACGATAAACAATGGGACCTCATAGTTAAGTCTAATACGATATGTGGTTGTCAATTAAGTCGTATCTTCTTCGGCGAGTGATACGACTAAAGTAATCACTATCAATACCCTAAGCCAATGTGCATCGGCTCTATGATTTAGTTATCTTTTTAGCTGCCTGGGTACCGCCAACTGGTCGATTAACAGACAATTTACGACCTTTCTTCAAACCAACTTCATAATCGGCGGTGAGGTTTTTCATCGCTTCTCTCAGTTGCTGCTTGAACGTTTCACGGTCGATATTTTTGAATTCTTTATCAATGTAGTTATTGATCTTGTTGTTTGATTCGTCGTCGGGAGTAATGGTTGGGAGCTTTTCAAGCGCACCTTCAACCCAGCCTGAAACAAACGAGTTCACGCGGCGTGTCACTTCTAAGGACCCTGTGCCAGAGCCAGCAAAGCTATTTCTGAATTGGCCGGTGTGTTCATTCAGTTCACGATAAATGATATCGAAAGCGAACGCTGCGAAGATCGCGCGGTCGGCTTCACCAATGAACTCAACACGCTTGAGGCCTTTATGATTCAGCAATACGGCTTCTACGCCAAATTTGGTGTTGATACCGCGAATAACACGCAGCAGTGTAGAACTGATATTTGCAGGTAACAGGTGACTGGACTGAGTTTTCCCCATCTTGATAAATTCAATATCGTCTTTTTCGAGACCATATTTCAGCATCAAGTTATGCGCCATTTTTATCGCATTGGCAGCTTCATTGACGTTCGCAGAATTTCCAAGCTCAAGACACTTGGCAATTTTCTTTAGGGCTTTTTTCTTATCCATCGACAATTTAATCAGTACCGCAAATTTTTAAAAGTCCAACATTTTACATGTTTTCGCGGGTAACAGAAAGGCAAAACTGGTTTGATGAACAAGGAAGGCGGTGAACATTGAACTGCATGAGCCCAGTTGGCGGTAAAAACAAAAACGCCATCAAGCGTATTGATGGCGTTAGTGACACGTTTTTTCAATATGTCTAGAGCATTCGTAAACTAGATACCCAGTTCATCGAGTAGATCTGCCGCAGAATCATTGCCAGAGCTTTGAGCTGGCTTGTTCGCTTCTTGCATTTTTTTCTGAGTCGCCTCAAGAATGCTATCTGGACATTCGTCTTCTGCGATTTCAAATTCTTCTAATTGAATGAACTCAGTCTTATCCATCGCAAGCTCAAGGTAGAAGATGTTGTTATTAGCGGTAGAGAAGGTCACACGACGAGCTTGTGGACGGTCGAGATTGGTATCAACAGAAAGGTTAACTTGCTTGTTCAGAGCCAGCATTTTCGGTTGGTTTTGTGTGATGTTGGTTTGCAGCTCTTTGCGGATTTTATTGGTGAAATCGCCAACTAATTGGTTCATCAACTCACCCAATACATCACCCACTTCGTCTGAAGTATGAAGCACAGCAAGCTCGTTTTCAGGCATGCCCATATTGCGCATGTAATTGGTGTAGATCTCTAGCGCTGCTTTGGACGTAAAATTAATAACAACGAGACCAGAAAAGCCGCCGTCAAACAGAACGAAGCAACCAAAATCTGGCTTTAGGCTTGTCTTGTTGATCTTTTGAACCATGGCTGAATAGGACACCTGAGAAGCCGTCGCTGAAGTCAGTACGCTTGAGACTGATTGGCATAGTTTAAGAAGGATATCTTCAGTTGTGACTGTTTTGTTTTTTTTCATTGTGATGTGCTCGTGGAGATGTCTTAAACAAAATGTTATTCAGTATATTGTTACTGAATTAAGACGAAAGTGACTATTTCTCCATTCTTGCACTGAGATTCTGATTTGATCACCTTTTTATATGATCTTAATAGTAGTAAAGTGACGAAATTCAAAGAAAATTATTAAAAATCTCAGATAACCCAATGCTGATAGGATCAGCGAAGTAGGGGCAGGAAGCAAATGTTACCAAGACTTCAACTCAATGCTGATGTCGATCCAGTTGTTGTACGCTTTTTAGATGAACTAAAAACAGCGGGCTTTACTGGCGACATTGAATCTCAATATTCTAGCCGTTTGGCTGTGGCGACTGATAATAGTGTCTATCAGCAATTGCCGCAGGCGGTCATCCTTCCTAAAACAACGCAAGACGTTGTGCTTATCGGTAAAGTGGTTTCTAAATCCGCTTACGAACGCGTGACTTTTTCCCCTCGTGGCGGCGGTACCGGAACCAACGGACAATCTTTAACAAAAGGTGTCGTGGTTGACCTGTCGCGATACATGAATAAGGTTCTTGAGATTAACGAGAAAGAGGGCTGGGTAAGAGTTCAGTCTGGTGTCGTTAAAGATCAATTGAACGAGGCTGTTCGCCCTTATGGTTACTTTTTCTCTCCAGACCTTTCTACCAGTAACCGAGCAACCTTGGGTGGCATGATCAATACCGATGCTTCGGGCCAAGGGTCATTGAAGTACGGCAAAACGTCTGACCATGTATTGTCGCTGCAAGCGGTGTTCGCAGATGGTTCATGTCTAGAATCTGATTTATCACACGGCTTACCTGTAGAGGGTGAATTCGCTCACCATGCACTTGCGGTGACAGAGGCGGTTTGTCGAGACAAACGCGCTCAAATCTTAGATAAATTCCCTCCGCTGAATCGCTTCTTAACAGGCTATGACCTAAAGAATGCAATCAACGAACAAGATGACAGCTTTGACCTAACTCGCGTTCTATGTGGCGCTGAAGGTTCTTTAGCATTCATCACGGAAGCAAAGTTAAACCTAACCAAGATTCCAAAAGCGCGCACACTGGTTAACGTGAAATACAACACGTTTGATTCTGCGCTGCGTAATGCGCCGTTCATGGTGGAAGCGAAAGCACTGTCTGTTGAAACGGTAGATTCAAGAGTATTGAACCTAGCGAAGCAAGACATCGTTTGGCATACCGTGAGCGATTTGCTGACTGATGTTCCGAACAAAGAGATGCTTGGCATCAACATGGTTGAGTTTGCAGGCCAAGATGAAGCGGAAGTTGAACAGCAAGTTCAAGCGCTGACTGCACGCCTTGAAACCATGGTTGAAAGCGAAGAAGCCGGCGTGATTGGTTTTCAAGTTTGTAGCGATTTGGCGAGCATTGGCCGAATCTACAACATGCGTAAGAAAGCAGTGGGTCTGTTAGGTGCGGCGAAAGGCCGAGCTAAGCCAGTCGCTTTTGCTGAAGATACTTGTGTACCACCAGAAAACCTCGCGGATTTCATCTCTGAATTTAGAGTGTTACTCGATTCAAAAGAGTTGAATTACGGCATGTTTGGTCACGTTGACGCGGGCGTATTACACGTTCGTCCAGCATTGGATCTGTGTGACCCGATGCAAGAAGCATTGATGCATGAAGTCTCTGATGAAGTAGTTAAGCTGGTGGCGAAATACGGCGGTTTAATGTGGGGCGAGCACGGTAAAGGTTTCCGTTCTGAGTATGGCCCAGACTTCTTTGGTGAAGAGCTGTTTACCGAATTAAGACGTATTAAAGCAGCATTCGACCCGCACAACAAGATGAACCCAGGCAAGATCTGTACGCCTTTAGAAAGTGACGCTGAATTGGTGAAAGTCACCGATACCAAGCGTGGTTTCTACGACCGTCAGATCGACGTACAAGTTCGTGACAGCTTCAAGCAAGCAATGGAATGTAACGGTAACGGCTTGTGTTTCAACTACGATACTAGCTCGCCAATGTGTCCTTCAATGAAAGTTACGGCTGACCGACGTCACTCACCCAAAGGCCGCGCAGGCTTGGTAAGAGAGTGGTTGCGTCAACTGACTGAACAAGGCGTTGATATTCTCGACCTTGAGCAAGAAGCGTTGAAAGACAACACACCCGTTAAGACTATGATTGAGCGTGTTCGCAATACGATGAACAAACGCCATGAGTACGATTTCTCGCATGAAGTTCATGAGGCGATGAACGGTTGTTTGGCGTGTAAAGCGTGTGCGAGTCAATGTCCGATCAAAGTCGATGTACCAAGTTTCCGTTCTCGATTCTTGAACATCTACTACTCGCGTTACCAGCGCCCTGCAAAAGATTATCTAGTTGCCAACATTGAAACCATGCTGCCGCTGATGGCGAAAGCGCCAAAAATAGTCAACGCTGCATTGGGTCAAAAGTGGATCCAAACGGCAACAGCTAAAACGGTCGGTTATGTTGATGCACCATTGATGTCGGTGCCTACGCTCAAAAATCGTCTAGCGAGTAAAGAGCTGCAACTCTTCGATTTACAGTATTTAGAAGGCTTGTCTTCTGAACAGAAGAAACAGCATGTGCTGATCGTTCAAGACCCGTTTACCAGCTTCTATGATGCCGAGGTGATTGAAGACTTCGTCACTCTGGCTCAAAAACTTGGCAAAACTCCGGTACTGCTGCCGTTCAAACCGAATGGTAAAGCGTTGCACATCAAGGGCTTCTTAAATCGTTTTGCACGTGAGGCGAAATCGACTTCGGATTTCTTGTCGATGGTGGCGGATATCGGAATTCCTTTGGTCGGTGTTGATCCTGCTCTTGTGCTTTGTTACCGCGATGAATATGTCGAGATCTTAGGTGACAAGCGCGGCGACTTTGATGTACTTACTGTGCATGAATGGTTAATGCCATCGCTAGGTGAGTTCGAAGCACGCTCAGCAAGTGAAGATATGTGGTACTTGTTTGCTCACTGTACTGAGAAAACCAAAATGCCGAACGCTGAAAAAGAGTGGGGTACTATCTTCAAACACTTTGGGGCGGCGTTAACCAGCGTTCCTGTCGGCTGTTGTGGTATGGCGGGAACTTTCGGCCACGAAGTCGATAAGCTACAAATGTCGAAAGACATATATGGTTTAAGCTGGAAGCCTCAAATGCAGGACTTACCAAAAGATCGTTGCTTGGTGACGGGCTATTCTTGCCGCAGCCAAGTGAAGCGTTTTGAAGGTGAGAAGCTTGCTCACCCATTACAGGCGCTAGCAAAAATTCTCTAATACATTTAGCCCAGCAATTGCTGGGCTTTTTTCTAAACTAACAAAGGAATGTTAATAAGGAAAAGTATGAAATTTCTAGAATTAAAAGTACCACCAGTTGCACTGTTCATTATTGTATTCGTAGCATCATACTTCTGCGCTCAACAGTTGAGCCAAGGGACACTGGCATTGCCTTATGGAATGATTGTGTTAGGAATCGGAGTCACATTGAGTGGTGTGATCGGAATATCCGGCATATTGGAATTTCGAAAACAGAAAACCACCGTTAACCCGATCAAAGTAGAAACCGCTTCAGCCGTCGTGGACAGTGGAATTTTTGGCTACACGCGAAACCCAATGTACTTAGGGTTGTTCATCCTGCTATTTTGCTTTGGCTACTTCTTCCAGAATATCTTCAGTGTACTACTTAGCTTTGGCTTCGTAATCTACATGAATTACTTCCAAATCAAACCCGAAGAGCGAGCACTAGAACAATTATTCGGCGCAGAATATGTTGATTACAAACAAAAGGTTAGACGCTGGATTTAGTGATGATTTGAGTGCTGGCTTAGTAATCGAAATAAAAAAGCCCAGCTTGAGATTATCAAGCTGGGCTTTATTGATCTTGTTCTAGAGCTGATTAAGCAGCGGCTGTGAACTGAGCTAGAAACATCTCTTTGCGTTCGTTGAAGCGGTTTACTAGGTCGTCTACAGAAGCTTGGTCGTATGGCTTAAGGCCACTTGCTACCATACGCTTCACGCCTTTACCTACTACTTCGCCGTCTTCTTTGAAATCGAAGTTCAGGGTCACGATGCCACGTTTGCCTTCAACATCAAAAGTCGCGCCAGAGAATTCAACTTCTGGGTGAGACAGGTCTAGGCGAGTAAATTCAACTTCCATGCTCTCGTAAATCACTAGAGGACGTTGGCAGTTGATCATCATTTGTTGTTCTTCCATAAGAGGAACCATGATGTGTGGGAAGTTCATGCCAGAGAACTTAACGTAGTTTGTTACCACGTGCTCGATGAATGCTTGGTCGTGGCTCTTTTCACCTTCACAAGACATGTGGAGGTACTCTTTGCCTTTCTCGTCAACCAGTGAGCTTTCTTTCTCACATTTGTTGTCAACGCTAAGCGCAATACCGTTACCCACCATACCTGAAAAATCAAAACGCATTTTTTGGCTGATGCCTTCTTTCTGCAGAAGAACTGCAAACAAAAGATCGCCAGGCACGCAGAAGCGCTTGTTGTCTTCATCGTGAATTGGGTTGAAGTCAGCAGCTACTTTTTTAGCAAAGTGGCTAGCTTGTTCACGAGTGAATTGAAATTGATTGTCTTCAGTAGAAAAGTAAGGTGTCAGAAACATAGTATCGCTATTAGTCATCAAATCTGGGGTGGATTATAGCTAACTAACTTCGATCTAATGGTCTATCCAGTTAACTTTGCTTATATATCAGTCAATTAGATAAATACGTTGGATGGTATGTGACGACTTTAAGAGAGATATGGCCTCTGGCTCAATGCAACAAGGGCTAATCGATAGCCCTTGTTTATATGACACTCTAATGAGTGTTGTTCAGAATGTTTTTGCTTTAAAAGCTACACAAAGTGCCTTCTGGCATTAGGTGATTATGAACGGATAATTTGAGCAATAAGTTCGCTTGTTCAATATCCGGTGCAAAATATCTGTCTTTGTCGTAGAAGCTGACTTTTTCACGCAAAATCTGTTTCGCTTCTTCCACACGAGGAGAAGATAGATTCGGAGCGCGGAAGTCTAGCCCTTGTGCTGCTGCTAAATATTCTACAGCCAATATCCCACGGGTATTTTCAGCCATGTATCTAAGTCTACGTGCTGCGAAGGTTGCCATTGATACGTGGTCTTCTTGGTTTGCTGATGTCGGAAGGCTGTCTATTGACGCAGGATGCGCTAAGGTTTTGTTCTCACTCGCCAATGCTGCAGAGGTAACCTGAGCAATCATAAAGCCCGAGTTCACGCCACCGTTATCGACCAAGAAAGGTGGAAGTTTGCTTAGCGCGCTATCAATCAGCAGCGCCATTCTTCGTTCTGACAAGCTACCGATTTCAGCTATTGCTAATGCAAGGTTATCGGCAGCCATTGCCACAGGTTCTGCGTGGAAGTTACCCCCTGAAATAATGTCGCCATCGTCAGCGAAAACCAGCGGGTTGTCGGATACTGCATTCGCTTCAATCGTTAAAGTCTCTGCTGAGTTACGAATCTGCTGTAAACAAGCACCCATCACTTGAGGCTGACAGCGCAACGAGTAAGGGTCTTGAACCTTTTCACAGCAAGTGTGTGATTCACCAATCTCACTCTTTTGATCAAGCATATGGCGATAAGCAAGCGCGGCATCCATTTGACCACGATGACCACGAACGCGATGAATTCGAGGGTCAAACGGACGACGACTACCCAGTGCAGCTTCAACAGACATTGCACCACATACGGTTGCAGACGCAAACAAGTCTTCCGCTGCGAACAGACCTTCTAATGCAAAGGCAGTCGATGCTTGTGTGCCGTTTAACAGCGCTAAGCCTTCTTTCGGCGCAAGTGTGATTGGTTCAAGACCTGCGATCTGCATTGCTTCTAAGCCAGTGATGATCTTGCCGTTGTGGCGTGCTTGGCCTTCACCTAGCAGAACGGTACTCATGTGGGCGAGGGGAGCAAGATCTCCAGATGCGCCTACTGAGCCTTTCTGTGGTACACATGGGTAAACTTGAGCGTTCACAAGATCGATAAGTGCATTGATCACCTTGAGGCGGATACCCGAGTAACCGCGAGATAAGCTGTTAATTTTTAACACCATCATCAAGCGCACAGTTTCATCAGACATGAATTTACCAATGCCCGCCGCGTGAGAAAGCACGATACTTTTCTGTAGTACTTCTAAATCTTCAGGGGCTATTTTAGTATTCGCTAATAAGCCAAAACCTGTATTGATGCCATATACCGTGCGATCTTCAGCAATCACTTGCTCGACAACCTGCATGCTCGCTTCAATATCAGGGATAGCTGCAGGGTCGAGTGACAGGTTCACAGGGCTACGGCTGATTTTACGCAGTTCAGATAGGCCTAGTAGTCCTGGCTTAAGTAATAAATTCAACATGTTATCTCCAGACATTAAAGGCGACGAAGTTCTTCGTTTAGCATAGGTAAATCAAGCTTCTGCTCTTTGGCACATTGCTTGGCAATATCGTAACCTGCATCAGCATGACGCATAACGCCGGTTGCTGGGTCATTGTGAAGTACGCGAGCAATACGCTGTGATGCATCTTCACTGCCGTCACAACAAATCACCATGCCTGAGTGTTGCGAGAAGCCCATACCAACGCCGCCACCGTGGTGCAAAGAAACCCAAGTTGCGCCGCCCGCTGTGTTCAGAAGGGCATTCAATAGAGGCCAATCTGATACGGCATCTGATCCATCCATCATGCCTTCTGTTTCGCGGTTCGGGCTTGCTACTGAACCTGAATCTAGGTGGTCACGACCGATAACAACTGGTGCTTTCAGTTCGCCATTTTTCACCATTTCATTGAATGCTTGGCCTAAGCGTTCACGATCTTTCAAGCCAACCCAACAAATACGCGCTGGCAGGCCTTGGAACTGAATGCGTTCACGCGCCATATCTAGCCAGTTATGTAGATGTGGGTTGTCTGGAATCAGTTCTTTTACTTTTTGGTCTGTTTTGTAGATGTCTTCTGGGTCACCAGATAGTGCCGCCCAACGGAAAGGACCAATACCTTCGCAGAATAAAGGTCGAATATAAGCCGGAACGAAACCTGGGAAATCAAACGCGTTTTCTACGCTTTCTTCCAGTGCCATTTGGCGAATGTTATTACCGTAATCCACGGTCGCTGCGCCGCGGTATTGCAGGTCTAACATCGCTTGTACTTGAATCGCCATAGATTGCTTAGCGGCTTTCACCACTTTTGCTTCATCAATGGAGCGCTCTTGTGCGGCTTTCTCCATCGTCCAACCTTGCGGCAAGTAGCCGTTAAGAGGATCGTGGGCAGAGGTTTGGTCAGTCACCACATCAGGTGTGATATTGCGTTCAACTAACTCTGGGAAGACGTCTGCGGCGTTACCTAATAAGCCAACAGAGATTGGCGTGTCTGACTCTTTAATCATTGCCATCGCTTCATCTAAGCTGGTGGCTTTTTTGTCTACATAGCCAGTACGCAAGCGGTAGTCGATTCGTGATTCATCACACTCCACTGCGATCATTGAGAAGCCAGCCATCGTTGCAGCAAGAGGTTGAGCGCCGCCCATTCCACCAAGACCGCCCGTTAGAACCCACTTGCCGTTTACTTCACCTTGGAAGTGCTTCTTCGCGATAGCGACAAAGGTTTCGTAAGTACCTTGAACGATGCCTTGTGAACCAATGTAGATCCAGCTGCCCGCGGTCATTTGGCCGTACATCATCAAGCCTTCTTTATCGAGCTCGTTGAAGTGTTCCCAGTTCGCCCAGTGTGGAACAAGGTTCGAGTTAGCGATCAGTACGCGAGGTGCGTTTTTATGAGTCGGGAACACGCCCACAGGTTTACCGGATTGAACAAGTAACGTTTGGTCGTCCTCTAAACGCTCTAATACTTCAACAATCTTGTCGTAACATTTCCAATCACGTGCTGCACGACCAATACCGCCATACACAACCAGTGCATGTGGGTGTTCTGCCACATCAGGGTCTAGGTTGTTCATCAGCATACGCAGTGGTGCTTCTGTTAACCAAGATTTAGCGCGCAAAGTGGTGCCATGAGGTGCGCGAATTTCGCGAGTCGTGTCGAGACGAGGGTCACTGTTGTGGTGTTCCGTCATTTTGGAATTCCTTCTGTTTCACGTTATATCGTTGTAGTTGTAGTTGTAGTTGTAGTTGTAGTTGTAGTTATCGGTATAGCTGGATTAGTCGCTGGCCATTGCACTGGCTATATCCCAACACAAACGTGCCGCCAATCGAGCAGTTTGGCTATCGATGTCGTAGTCTGGGTTGTATTCCGCAATGTCCGCGATAATGAGTTTTTCACTGTGTTTGAAAATCTGTTCTAGAAAAGGAGCGAGTGCTTCATAGCTCACGCCTCTTGCCGCTGGTGCACTGACGCCCGGCGCTGTCGCTGCTGGAAATACGTCAAGGTCGATAGTGAGATAGAGGTAATCACACTCAGCGATGAATTTTTGTAACTTAACCAGTTGAGCGACTTGGTTCACTTGGGTCATGTTGCGGTCGTGTTCATACCACACACCAAGTCGGTCGGCTTTGTTGAAAAGTGCTTTGGTATTGCTGGCGGCACTTACACCGAGACACGCGTAATGAAATGGCCACTGATGTGTGTGGCAGTATTCGCTAATCTGATTAAAGGGTGTGCCTGAGCTTGGTTTGACGTCAGCGATGTCGCTTTCAAATTCACGAAGATCAAAGTGAGCATCAAAGTTAACGATACCTATCTTAGGTTTGTGATCTGATTGAGTTCTGTGAAGATGCTCAGCTAGGCCTTGGAAAGAAGCCCAAGCGACTTCGTGACCGCCGCCAAGGGTAATCACTTTGTTGGTTGATAGCGCATTGGCAATCACAGTAGCGCACTGCTTCTGGCTCACTTCTAATTGATCATCGTTACATTCGATATCGCCAAGATCAGCAAAGCGTGTATCACAGTGCCAAGCCATATTAGCTAACGCTTGGCGAATCAAATTAGGTGCTTGTTTTGCGCCAACACGTCCTTTATTTCTTGCAACACCGGCGTCGCTGGCAAAGCCTACCAAGGCGATACCACCGTCAGTCAGCTCGTCACTTAACTCGCAACTTTGCACTTGCTTGGTAATGTGATGAACGCGAGTACCGAGTGGGCCATCTTCAAGATCATTACGTCCGGTCCACACAAAGTTATGCATGGTTGTTGCGTTCTCTTGGATAGCGTTGGATTTAGATTGAGTCATGACACACCTCGCCATTAACAATGCGCTTATGCAGGTGAGGAACACCAACTTGATAGCTTAAGTCGGCAGGGTGCTCGATATTCCAGATAGCCAAATCAGCAGAGTAACCTACTTCAATTTTGCCTCTGTTTTGCGACTCGCCAATGGCAGCGGCTGCATGGCAAGTTACCCCACGTAATGCTTCTTCTGGGGTTGTGCCAAATAGGGTGCAGCTCATGTTCATCATCAGTGTTAAATCAGCAAAAGGAGAAGTGCCGGGGTTTAAGTCGGTCGCGATTGCCATTGGGATGTTGTGCTCACGAAGTAGGGCAATGGGCGGCTGCTGTGTCTCTTTCAAAAAGTAGAAAGCACCTGGTAATAATGTGGCGACTGTTCCTGATTTAGCCAGTGCTTTTACTCCTGTTTCATCAAGGTATTCAACATGGTCGACAGAGAGTGCACCGTATTTAGCTGCGAGCGCACTGCCGCCCATGTTAGAAAGCTGCTCTGTGTGGCCTTTGATCACTAACCCATGTTCTTTAGCAGCCGCAAATACACGATCGGTTTGTTCTAGGTTGAAGCCGATCGATTCGCAGAATACGTCGACCGTGTCAGCTAGTCCTTGCTCTGCGGCTTTAGGGATGATCTCTTGGCATACCAGATCAACGTAACGATCTGGCTGTTCTTTATATTCTGGTGGTACAGCATGTGCTGCAAGGAGTGTGGTGGTGATTTTAATACGACGGTGGTTTTCTAAGGCTTTAGCAGCACGTAACATCTTAAGCTCGTCATCAAGTGTTAAACCATAGCCAGACTTTACTTCAACGCTGGTGACACCACTTCTTAGCAGGCCGTCTAATCTAGGCAGCGCCATCTCAACCAGTTCGGCTTCTTGTGCGGCTCGTGTCGCCGTTACCGTCGCTAAAATACCACCGCCTTGTTTTGCGATGTCGGTGTAGGAGACACCATTTAACCGTTGTTCAAATTCATTGGCACGATTACCTGCAAACACCAGATGAGTGTGGCAATCAATCAGTCCTGGTGTGACGAGCTTGTTTTTGCAGTCGTAGATGATGTGATCAACAGAGCGGCTAGCACTCGCCGTTTCACAATGAAGTGACTCATCGCTTGAGTGTGACAGGAATACGATCTTACCGTTCTCGATAACGATATCTTGCGGGGAAGAAGGTTGATAACCGTCAGCTCCCGAGCTCATCGAGACCACTCGTGCGTTTTTGAGGATCAAATTCATAATCACCTAGATCTTTGCTAAACATTAAATGTATATACAAATAAATAGGCTAAACTCTGACCTGAATCAAGTCGATGTTGCAAAAATGTGATCGGCGATCAGGATGATGTTCTTTAATCTAGAAGTATCTTGGAGCTTAATTTGTACTTAGAGCCAGGATGGTAGAGCAATGCAAAGCTGATAAGCCGTTCTTTGCTCCATGTTCTTCTATTTAAAAGAAGGCAAGGCTCTGATTCAGAAAGCTTTAGTGACGTTCTGATTTGTAAGTCTGGAATAATGGCTTCAACCGTGTGTTCTATAGCACTCAACGGGCAGCTTTTTGAAAGGTATTCGTTAGGTGTAGAGGTTGAAAAGTCTTGCTCTAGGTATTTTGGAGCGGCTTGAGAGTTCACCCAGCGCGCTTCCAATTGAATCGGTGCGTTGTCGGCAAAGTGTATGATTTCACTATAGTACACTTCAGCATTGATCATCACACCTAACCGTGTGGCGGTGCTTTCATCTGCCTTGATGCTCTTGTGTTTGATAACTTGGCTAGTATACGTTTGGCCACGGTCTTTGATCTCTTGCGCGATGTTGTTGATATCAAGCAGCGGAGATTGCGCCTTTTCGTCTGGTTCACAAACAAAAGTACCTAGCCTTGGTTTCCTAATGAGCTTGCCTTCAGACACCAGATCTCGAATGGCTTTATTGACCGTCATTCTGCTCACTTTGAACTGCTCGGTGAGTTCGAGCTCTGTGGTTATCTGGTAACCCACTGGCCAGTGACCACTAGTGATATTGTCGTCTATAAACTGTTTTATCTGAAGGTAGAGCGGCGCTTTCGACATAATGAAACCTTATTTGACTATACAAATAGAGTAACGGATTTATTCACGATTTCAACATTTCCTCGGGCAATGTGACTTTATTCAACATAGATGGGGCAAATTGCTTGATTCTGTGAGGCAAGTGTCGCAAATTGTGACGCAATAACTATTCGTAAATCAGATAATTAGAAAGGGAAATAATATGTTTAAGAAATTAAAGGCCTCGTTGGGCATCGGTGCAGCAAAGGTTGATACCGTCTTAGATAATATTGAAGTTTTCCAAGGTGGAGAGTTGTCTGGCAACGTTCACATTGTTGGCGGCGACGTTGAGCAACAAATCGACCTGATTAACTTAGTTCTCAACACCGAAGTAAAAGTAGAAACGGAAGGCAGCACCAGCTACGAAACCTTTTCGCTGGGTCGTATTCAGGCCGTAGAGCCTTTCGTTATCCAACCGGGTGAAACCAAATTGGTGCCATTCCGCCTTAAGTTAAATGATGAAACGCCAGTCACCGCATTGAATGCACAAATGAACCAATGCCATGTGTGGGTTGAAACCAACCTAGATATCGGCTTCGCGATTGATCCTAAAGACCGCGACTTTATCTCGGTTCACCCACTGCCAACAGTCGCTAAAATCATCCAAGGTGTGGAAGCATCGGGAATGGCAATGGTGAAAGCAGACGTAGAGAAGGGCTTCCTGAAAGGCAACAGCTTTGCTTCTCGTTCGGGCTGTTACCAAGAGATTGAATTTCGCAGCGGCGGTTTCATGAACAACAAAGAGATCGAACTGTCATTCATCGTTGAAGGCTCAATGGTTCACTGCCTAGCAGAAATCGACCGCTCAATGAGCTTCCGCGGCGACCAATACATCTCATTCAGCTTACCTGCTAATGCGGCCGACTCAGACATTCGCAACGCTGTATCAAGAATCATGAGTGCGTAGTTCCCTCTCTGTTAGCAGTCGCTCTGTCTATTAATTAATAGAGACAATACAACTTTTCAAGCCGAACTTAACCATTCGGCTTTTTTGATTCTACTATCTGCCCCGTCCTGAAATGGGTTTACCACTGGTGCCGATAGGCCAATTGAAAAGCAACATCGGTGGAGTTGTCCATATTGAAAATGTTCTCGATTATGGATATCTCAATTGCCGAGCGTTGCATGAGATAGCGATAGCCAAACATCATTTCATTCGCGGCTTCTGAAAACTCAGTTTCACCGTCTTCTGCGCCTTCATACCAACGATACTCTAGGTGTAACTCATGATTTTCAAATAGCGTGAGTTGATATCCTCCCATCCATGACCATGTCGTTTTTTTATGTGAAAAGCTATTCTCCACTTCTCTACTGGACTGATTCGCTAATCCTAAGCTTGTATAGAAGGTATTGATGTCGAGTTGGTATGCATAATTGAGTTGAGCGCTTTGTTCGGTGCTGTTTCCCTTAAATGCACCGTGGCTGACTTTGTTATGATAAAGGGAGACGCCAAAAGATAAGCCATGGTTTTCTATATCTATGATCTGATATTGGGTGTAGAGCGTGAAAGCGCTAGTCAATGTGTCGCCGGAGAAGTCTCGATTATTGACGCCATGGTCTGGTGCATAGATGTCGAATTGGTGTCTCTCTTTCTGATCTCGACCTGCTTGGTCGATGCTAAATAGGTCGTGAAAGTTAATGGTGATTTTGTCGAGATGATTATTGGCGGCGTATAACCAGCGGTAATTGAGCTCTACTTGCCACGCTGTAGTCAATTGCCATCGCAGGCCTGTTTGAAGTTGGTTTTGATAATAGTCTAAGTGATAGCCGTGGGAGTTAGCCCAGATACTCGCAGCAGTTAAGGCTGTAAATACTTCAACCTTATTCTCTTCAAGAGGGAAGCCTGAACGGAGCGACGGGGTGAGGCGAACCGACTGCAGTGGTGCTTGGGTATAACTGATTAAGGGGCCGTAATCTTTGTTGGCCCATGCGTTTGGCGCAGAAAACATGGCGGCTATTACTAGCGGTAAAGGTCGTATGAGCGATATACAAGTAGCCCGTTTCTCCATATGTACCTCATCTGCATTCCGTTGCTTATCTATAGCTTAGTTCGAAAGGTGAGTTTTAAAAGTAGAGAGATGAAGACCACGGTGCTCAAAGGCACTGTAGATTAATGAAGAGTCATTGAAGTAATACTACCTGTTACTTTGTTATTTTAACTTGTGCTCGTTTGTGAACTCGGTATTTAGGCCTATTGGGATACATCTATTCGTGTCACGTTACTCTACCGCCTCATCGGTAATCTGGGATTGAAATGTCATTAGGCTTTCTAGTTTTTTTGCTGCAAGCTTCAACCTACCGGCTTTAGTGAGTAAGTCACTAACACTCAACCTCAATGTAGGTGCGTGTATTGCCATGCCTGCAATCATATTTCCGTCTTGATCACAAACTGGGACTGCAATGGCAACCATACCTTCAATGAGCTCTTCATTGTCGATGCTAATACCACGAATCCCAATCTCGTCGAGCTCTCTGTTTAGGTCGTCGACGTTGGTAATCGAATGTTTTGTTTGTGGTTCTAGTGTTAGGGTCGAAAGTATCTGCTTTCGTTTATTTCTTGGCATTAAGGCCAAAAATAGCTTGCCACTAGCAGTACAGTGCAGAGGCAACCTCGAGCCTAATTTTAAGTTGACCATCATAGGCCAATTAGCCTCAACACGCTCAAAATACAACAATTCATATCCATCTAATACGGATAAGTTACAGGTTTCCTGTATTTCGTCTGTTAATTCTTTTAAAACCATCTGGCGAGGTGCGCGCCCATCAAAATGTGACAGGACGTCTAGAGACATTTTTTTAAATCGAGAACCGATAGACAAGAAGCGACCTTGGAGATCTCTCGCAATAATATCCTCATCTTCAAGTTGACTGAGTATCCGGTGTACGCTGGCCTTAGGAAGGTTTAGGAACAAAGCAATATCAACCGCTGTAACGGGGCGTGTCTCACTAGCGATGAACTCAGTAATCTTAAATGCACGTGATAGTGCTGAATTACTTGACGATTCGTTATTGCTCATGCTGCTTCTCCTTTGTTTTTTCTGATAAATTTGCAAGCAATGGGTCATTGCTTGCAAATTCGGTTAATCTACTTTAGCCGCCAAATTGAACCAAGAATAATGAAATGCTCGGTAATAAAGCAATCAAAACCCACGAGATAAATAGCGCTGTGAAGTAAGGAATGACAAACCGAACTAACTTACCATAAGGGATCCCGGTTACGCTACTTGCGACATATAAATTTAAGCCGAACGGTGGTGTGACAAAACCAATTGCAGCTCCGACTAAGAAGATAACTGAAAAATGAATCGGATCGACGCCAATGCCTGTGGCAATAGGTGCGAGAATTGGAGCTAAAATAATGGTAACCGGTAAGCTTTCTAAGAGCATCCCGGCTAAAAGTATAATCCCCATACACATAAATAAGACTGCGTAATAGCTTCCGAATCCATTAAGTGCGTTACCAATTATTTCACCGACTCCCATCATGGAAAGTAATTGTTGCATGACGACAGAAATCGCGATTAATGGTGCTAGCATCCCTGTAATCTGCCCTGATTTGAGCATCACAGAAGGGATGTTTTTGAAATGTAAGTCTTTGGTCAGAATACAGCCTGCGATAATTGTGAACCCAACGGTGAATGCAGCGGCCTCTGTTGGTGAGAACGCTCCAGAGTAAATGCCGTAGACGACTACACCAATAGTAATGAAGCCGAGGTAAGCGCGTCTTGCATATTTGAAACTGGTCTTTGCGACAAAAGGAATAACTGTTCCCCATCCTTGTTTTCGAGCAACTAGATGGCATGCGAACATCATCGCTAATACCATGAGGCTACCTGGCAGCATTCCTGCAATAAACAGATCCGTTATGGAAAGGTTCATCATGAAGCCATACACAATGAATATCACGCTCGGCGGAATAATAATTCCAACAGTTCCTCCTGATGCTGCTGTGGCTGCAGAAAATCTTTCGTCGTAACCATTCTTTTTCATTTCTGGAGCCATTATTGAGCCAATTGTGGCTGTTGTCCCAGCATTAGACCCGGAAATGGCTGCGAACATCCCACAAGCTCCAATCGCAGCCATACCCATACCACCACGAATGGAACCCAAAATAGAGTACGCAAAATCAGAGAGTCGTTTTGCAATGCCTGCAGCATTAATTAGATCGCCGGTTAGAATGAAAAGAGGTAATGCTAGTAAGCCGAAAAAGTTTAACCCCTCAAATAGCGTTACACCGATGTTAGCGAGGGTAAAGTCAATGACGATACTAACCCCAACAACCCATAGCCCAATGATTAAAAATATAGGGATGCCTGCTAGAAATAGAACCAAAACGATGACACTAATAATGCTAATCAAATCACCTTCACTCATGCTTCTTTCTCCGCTAATGATGTCTGGATTATCAATGGCTCATTATTTATGTACCGTTTACAATCTTGGAAGAAGTTCTGTATCACTCGATAGATTATTAATGTCCAGCCTACTGGTGTTGCCATATAAAACCACCACTGCATGACATCGTCAGTTCCTTGAACAATTGCAAAATTGTCGTAAGCGATCCTTACCTGATCCGTTGCAAAATAAAGAACGACGCCCGCAAAAACTAGCCAGAGAACGGCATCTAATATGAGGCATACAAATTGCGCTTGATAAGGGAGGCGTAATCTAATTTCGGTGAGCGATAAGTGAGTACGGTTTTTGACATTGACAGCTGCGCCGACCCAGGTAAGCCATAAAAATAGTAGTACAGGGATACTAGTGCTCCACGGAGCCTGAATACTAAAGAAAAAACGTCTGATTATTTCAACGAAGATAATGACAGTCATTATAGAGTAGCTGCTCACAATGAGATATTTTTCTATGTTGTTATCTAGCCAATACAAACACTTTTTGACTGAGGTTGCCGGGTGGACGGCAGTGCTGATGATTTCATTCATGATGTCATGCCTTAATTTTATTTAATGGGTTGTCAGAGTATTAACCTAACCACCAACGTTGTGGTTTGACGTTGACTACCGCTGCGTCTTTAGGGAGTTCTCTAGCAATCCCGTGAATTTCTTTATAGATATCAATATCGCCTGCCCAAGCATTTAAACGATTACGCCATTTTTGCCATGGTTCTGGGTTATATTCCGGTGAGCATATTTGTTCAGCCTTAAATCTCTCTTCATCTGAAAGTGCAGCAAAGCGGATATTATTTTGTCGGAATTGCGTATTCTCGTTAGGGTGAGTTTGTGCACCAATAATTTCGTACAACCCACCTTCATTCATTCCGTGAGTAAAAATTTGTGCACAATATGCAGATTCCATGACCGCTTCTTTATGTTTATCGCTTAACTTTTCAAAAACGTCGTAATTCATAGCTGTACTCTCGTTGCCAGAGAACATGCGTAAATCGATCGCTTGAGATATTACTGATGTCATTCCTGAATATGCCGCTGCGCTCATCCAAGTTTCCGCACCATCAAGTAGTCCTTGTCGGAGCCCATCAATTGTTTCAGCCCAGGCAACTGGTACAGGGTTGAGATTGAGTTGCTCCATGGCGATACGCCCTAACTGGGTTCCTGTTACTCGGTTTTTGGTGCCTTGAATATCGGCTAGCGACGTAACCAAGGGTTTGTCTTTCCATTTGTTGCCTAACATGAGTCCACGTAAGTCACAGTGCGTGAATAGGAATTGAATGTTGTGGCGTTTACGTAATGGTTCACGAAACAATGATTCGCTTCGTTTGTCATAAAAAAAATGAAATTGCGAAGCTCGCGTAGGGAACATGTATGCAAAATCAAGAACATTCATGTATGGCGCACCAGCAGCGGAGTTTTGTGTAGATGCGGAATATATGTCAACGATTCCTTGCTGAGTTTTTCTTATACAATCCAATTGCCCACATAGTTGATTGGAGCCAAAGAATTCAACTTGTATTTCACCATTTGTTCTTTCTTCAAGATCTCTAGCGAAAAATAATTGTCCCGACTTTTGGATATCTAAGTTTTGTTCATTAAAGCCAGAGGCTCCAAACTTTAAGACTACGATTGGTTTTTTCTTTTCTCGAGTTCGAGATACGCTTTCCGACGCATTTGCCAGGCTACTTAAGGTAGCCCCTGTCCCTAATGTCCCTGCAGCGAATAAAGCTGATGTAAGCCCGGCACGCTTTGCAACATTAAAAAAGTCGCGTCGGCTATATGGTTTGTCTTTTGAAGTTCTCATGTACCCATCCTGATTCATGTAAATAGCCCAATCACACTTGTTTAAAAAATGTTAAATGTCCAAGTTGGGTTGTTATTAGTGTGCGATAAGTCAACAAAAAACAATTCATATTCTCTCGATATTTACTAATTATTGTTATTGGTTTATGTTTTTTGGGACGCTGTGTCTCGATTTATGAAAATACAAAGGAAATTTTGTTATGGGAAGGTTACATAAGGATGTGGGTGTCTTTGATTATGTTGTTGTAGGGGCGGGGTCGGCTGGGTGCGCAATTGCTAGTCGTTTAAGTGAGGATCCAGATGTTTCAGTGTTATTACTTGAGGCTGGTGGTCGAGATTGGAATCCTTGGATTCATATCCCGGTTGGTTATTTTAAAACCATGCACAACCCGTCAACTGATTGGTGTTATCTAACCGATCGTGATGAAGGTATTGATAATCGACAATTACAATGGCCTAGAGGCAAAGTACTTGGTGGGAGCAGCTCCTTGAACGGGTTGCTATATATACGTGGGCAAAAAGAAGATTATAACGACTGGGCGTCACTTGGTAATGAGGGGTGGAGTTATGACGACGTGCTTCCCTATTTTAAAATGTCTGAATGTCAAAGCCGAGGAAAAGATAAGTACCATGGCGTGGATGGGCCGTTGAAAGTGTCAGATCTTAGACTGAAACGGGATATTGCCGAACGATTTGTGGAGGCAGCTCAAGAGGTAGGTATTCCTTGGAATGATGATTTTAATGGTGAGAACCAAGAAGGAGTAGGCTATTTTCAGCAGACAGCATTTAATGGGTTGAGGTGCAGCAGTGCAAAAGCTTTTTTAACGTCGGCTCGAAAGCGCCATAATTTAACAATATTGACTCATGCACATACCTCCAAGCTTGATATTGTCGATAAGACAGCAAAAGGTGTTGAATTTTTTTGCAATGGAAAAGCAATGTATGTTTCGGCAGCTAAAGAGATTATTGTCAGTGCTGGTGCAATTGGCTCACCGCAAATATTACAGTTGTCTGGAGTTGGCAACAGAGCGGAGTTAGAAGCAGTAGGTGTTGATTGCGTTCATCATTTACCTGGAGTTGGAGAAAACCTTCAAGACCATTTACAAATTCGTCTGGTCTACAAAACTAGTTGTACAACACTGAACGATGAGTTGAGAACACCTTTGCATAAACTGACAGTGGGAGTTAAATATGCTCTGTTTCGCAAAGGTCCTTTAACGTTGGCTGCTAGTCAGGTATGTATTTTCACTCAGTCTTCCTCTGACTTAACAAGGCCTGACATACAGTTTCATATGCAGCCACTCAGTGCGGACAAACCTGGAGAAGGAGTGCACCCATTTTCGGCCTTTACTACTTCGGTTTGTCAATTGCGTCCTGAAAGTCGAGGTCGTGTGAAGATCACCAGCAAAGACTACTCCGTGCACCCTAGTATCCAACCTAACTATCTCTCGCACCCTAAAGATAAAGCTGTTGCAATAAACGCGATAAAGGTAGCGAGAGAAATCACCGATGCGAGTCCTTTATCTTCGGTTATTTCTGAAGAGTTTGTACCAGGTTCAAAGTATCAAACGGATGAACAATTGTTGGAAGCTGCGACAAAATACAGTCAATCCATCTATCACCCCGTTGGTACTTGTAAGATGGGCAATGATGCAATGGCAGTCGTTGATAATGAGCTAAAAGTTCATGGGCTAAAAAGCTTAAGAGTAGCGGATGCATCTATCATGCCTATTATTGTGTCGGGAAATACTAATGCACCGTCTATTATGATCGGTGAAAAATGTGCAGCTATGATAAAAAAAGAAACTAGTCTGTCTAAATCAAAGTCAGCAAAATTGTGCGAAGAAGCGATTTAATGCATCGGGGCTAAATTTAATCTCTAGGTTAGATGTATTACAGCCCCAAATAGTGTTCCCTGCCAATAAGTCATTTGCCAAACCACTGACGAAAATACTCCCAAAAATTACTCTTATGAGTCTATATTTTTGTTCAGAGTAAAAAGAATGGTTGAGGCTCAGAATATCAATACCCTACATTTACCTCTTTTGTTTCGCTTCATCAATCCTATGAAAGAAGACTTATTGCGTCTATAACACGATAGGCGTGCGAATTGCCTGAATTTGACTGCAGGGGAGAGGGGCGGCTTCGGCGCCATACCCACAGCGCATCATTGTCATTTTATATTATTTCGTTACAATGCTCGGATACCTACAAATAGGGCATCTGTATTTGCTTCTATGTGGGTATATTTATTATGCATATATCCCCAATCAGCGTACTCGTTGATTGAAAGACATATATTAAACATTTTCATGTGTTGCTTGGTGTGCAACACCACTGTAAAGGACAAATAATGCCAATTATTACTCTTCCTGACGGTAGTCAGCGTCAATTTGACAACCCTGTATCAACTCTAGATGTTGCCCTATCAATCGGTCCTGGTCTTGCGAAAGCTACCATTGCTGGTCGTGTAGACGGCGAGCGTGTTGATGCTTGTGATCTTATCGAAAACGATGCAAGCCTAGAAATCATCACAGCTAAAGATGAAGTTGATGGCCTTGAAATCGTTCGTCACTCTTGTGCTCACCTTTTAGGCCACGCGGTTAAGCAGCTTTTTCCAGAAGCGAAAATGGCGATCGGTCCTACTATCGATAACGGTTTCTACTACGATATCGATCTTGAGCACTCTCTAACGCAAGACGATCTAGAAAAGATCGAAAAGCGCATGAAAGAGCTAGCGAAGACCAAATACCAGGTTGTTAAGAAGAAAGTTAGCTGGCAGGAAGCGCGCGACGCATTCGAAGCTCGCGGCGAGACTTACAAGATTGAAATCTTGGACGAGAACGTTTCTAAAGACGATCGTCCAGGCCTGTACCATCACGAAGAATACATCGATATGTGTCGTGGTCCACACGTGCCTAACATGAGCTTCTGCCAGCACTTCACTCTACTTAACGTAGCGGGTGCATACTGGCGTGGTAACAGTGACAACAAGATGCTTCAACGTATCTACGGCACTGCATTCCACGACAAGAAGGCACTTAAAGCTCACCTTGTGCGCCTAGAAGAAGCGGCTAAACGTGACCACCGTAAAATCGGTAAAGCGCTTGACCTATTCCACATGCAGCAAGAAGCACCAGGCATGGTGTTCTGGCACCACAACGGTTGGACTATCTTCCGTGAGCTAGAAGTATTTATTCGTCAAAAACTGACTGAGTACGATTACCAAGAAGTTAAAGGCCCATTAATGATGGACCGTGTTCTTTGGGAACGCTCTGGTCACTGGGATAAGTACGCTGAAGCGATGTTCACTACTTCTTCAGAGAACCGTGAATACGCTATCAAGCCAATGAACTGTCCTGGTCACGTTCAAATCTTCAACCAAGGTTTGAAATCTTACCGTGATCTACCGCTACGTATGGCTGAGTTCGGCTCATGTCACCGTAACGAGCCGTCTGGCGCACTTCACGGCATTATGCGTGTTCGTGGCTTCACTCAAGATGATGCTCACGTATTCTGTACTGAAGACCAAGTTCAACAAGAAGTTAAAGCTTGTATTGAAATGGTTTACGATACTTACACAACTTTCGGCTTCGAAAGTATCGTTGTTAAGCTATCTACTCGTCCAGAACAGCGTGTAGGTTCAGACGAAATGTGGGACCGTGCAGAGGCTGACCTTAAGCAAGCGCTAGAGGCAATGGACATTGCATACGAGATTCAAGAAGGCGAGGGTGCGTTCTACGGACCTAAGATTGAATTTACTTTGCATGATTGTTTGGACCGCGCTTGGCAATGTGGTACAGTGCAGCTCGATTTTGCATTACCAGAACGTTTAGGTGCTACTTACGTAGGTGAAGATAACGAGCGTCACACGCCAGTTATGATCCACCGCGCGATTTTAGGTTCACTAGAACGCTTCATTGGTATTCTTATTGAAGAATACGCTGGCTTCTTCCCAACGTGGTTGGCGCCAGAACAAGCAGTTGTAATGGGCATTACAGACAAACAGTCTGAATATGTACAAGAAATTACGAAAAAACTGCAAAAAAGTGGATTTAGAGTCAAAGCAGACTTGAGAAATGAGAAGATTGGCTTTAAAATCCGCGAACATACTTTGAAACGTGTACCGTTCATGCTTGTGTGTGGTGACCAAGAAATGGAAGCCGGCGAAATTGCAGTACGTACACGTAAAGGTAAGGACCTTGGCAAATTTAAAGTGGATGACTTTATTTCATACATCCAAGCCGAGGTTTCAAGCCGTAAGCTCAATCTGGAGGAATAGCTATTAAAGGCGGAAGACGTGGCCAACAACCGGCCAAACAAAACCAGCACCGTTTAAACGGTGACATTCGTGGCGTTCGTGAAGTGCGTCTAACTGGCGCAGACGGCGAAGCTGTTGGTGTAGTATCAATCGCTGAAGCGATGGAAGCTGCAAATGAAGCTGGTATGGATCTTGTAGAGATCAGCCCTAACGCCGAGCCGCCAGTTTGTCGTGTGATGGACTACGGTAAGTTCCTCTTCGAGAAGAGCAAAGCTGCGAAAGAGCAGAAGAAGAAGCAAAAGCAGGTTCAGATCAAGGAAATTAAATTCCGACCTGGAACTGATATTGGAGACTATCAGGTAAAACTACGCAACCTGACTGGTTTCCTAGAAGACGGCAACAAAGTGAAGGTAACAATTCGCTTCCGTGGCCGCGAAATGGCTCACCAAGAAATCGGTGTTGACGTTCTTAATCGTTTGAAAGCGGATACTGAAGAATTTGCAGTAGTCGAATCTTTCCCAACGAGAATTGAAGGTCGCCAGATGATCATGGTGTTGGCCCCTAAAAAGAAGTAATTAACGGCTTTGCAAGTAATTGAACCCTGCAGCCTCAGGTTGCGGGGTTTTATTCGCCCTAATTACTATGTTATTAACAACTCAACAATGCGGAGTTATTCATCATGCCTAAGATGAAAACCAACAAAGGTGCTGCTAAGCGTTTCCAGAAAACTGCTGGTGGTATTAAGTTTAAGCACGCTGGTAAACGTCACATCCTGACTAAGCGTACTACTAAGAACAAGCGTCAGCTACGTCCGAACTCGATCCTTCCTAAATGTGAAGTTGCTCAAGTTCTACGTATGATGCCATACGCTTAATTCTTTTTAGTTTATAAATTCGTTTAGTTTAGGAGAAGCATAATGCCTCGCGTAAAACGTGGTGTACAAGCTCGTGCACGTCATAAGAAAGTTCTAAAACAAGCTAAAGGTTACTACGGAGCACGTTCACGTGTTTACCGCGTAGCTTTCCAAGCAGTTACCAAAGCTGGTCAATACGCTTACCGTGACCGTCGCAACAAGAAACGTCAATTCCGTCAACTTTGGATTGCACGTATCAACGCGGCATCTCGTCAAAATGGTCTATCTTACAGCCGTTTCATCAATGGCCTAAAGAAAGCATCTATCGAGATCGACCGTAAGATTCTTGCTGACATCGCAGTATTCGACAAAGCAGCATTTGCTGTTCTAGTTGAAAAAGCGAAAGCATCTCTATAATTTAGAGTTAGCTTAAAGGTTTAAGAAAAGGAGAACTTCGGTTCTCCTTTTTTATTGCCTGTAATTTGGCTTTGCCATACTCTCTCGCATCTCGCATCTCGCATCTCGCATCTCGCATCTCGCATCTCGCATCTCGCATCCCGCACCTAATTTTTATTCGCTTGAACACGCATTCTGGTATATAAACATTTACCTAACCTTTAAATGTAAAGCGACCGAAATAAATGACCGCACCGACCACTATGACGTTCTTCGAACGTTTTGAAACTGACATCCTATCTGGCAAGAAGACGATTACTATTCGTGATGAATCTGAGCGAGACTACCAGCCAGGCAGTGTTGTGGAAGTATCGACGCTAGAGCAAGACCGTGTGTTCTGTAATCTTAAGATCATCAGCGTTGAGCCAATTTTGTTTGATGACTTAGGTGAGTTCCATGCTCAGCAAGAGAACATGACGCTGCAAGTACTGAAAGACGTGATTCAAGATATCTACCCGGGTATCTCTCAACTGTATGTGGTTTATTACGAGCTTGTGTAGCCCGCTTTAAATAGAATTTGTTGATCAATACTGCGTCTAACACAGAGCAATGATAAAGGGAAGCCACAATGAGTGAATTACAGAGCGAAACAGTTCAGCAAATTTTGCTTCAACTTTATTGTCGTGAGCAAAATGAGCAGCCGTTAATCTCTAGAACTGATCTCGACATTGCTCTTTATGATAGCGAAGGCTTTCTAGCGTGGCGTGACACAAGGCGTAACTTTACGGTCAGTGATATCGAGAATCGAGTTTGGGTGAAGAGCTGCCCCGGCGGTTACATCACTGAAGTGCACTTCAATGCTGACGGTTCTTTGATTGAATATCGTTTGTTCGACCGATTTGAAACAACAGGGCAGTGGCAACTAAAAGACGGTTTGTTACACGTCGAGATTCTGAAGGGTGAGAACTGCTACCAGTTTGCTGTTGTGGCTCGTGCTGACCTTAATATTCACTCTGCGGTTGAGTATAAGAGCGGAGAGCTGCATTCGTACTTGAAGCTTGTTCAAGTTGAAAGCTAAACGCTGGTTCGTTTAATTAGCATATAAAAAAGCCAACAGTGATGTTGGCTTTGTTGTCTTCAATCTGACTGAATACTTCTATTAAGCTTCGAAGTTCGCCAATCGAGTATAAAGCTCGCGGGCTTGATCTTGCTTTGCACAAATCGTCAGTAGGTCTTCAATAAAGTACTTTAATGCGCGAGCTTCAATTCGGCGAATACCTTGTTGATGTTCTTCAGTTAGGTAGCCGTAGATAGTCGCAGCGCCAAAGTCACCAAAGATCATCTGACCTTGTTCGTTCACTAAAGTGTTGTGAGCGTATAGATCACCATGAGAGACTTTATTGGCATGAAGGTGTTCAAACACATCAATCATCTGCTCTGTAATGCTATTGATTTGAGCAATTGAAAGTTCGAAACCTTCTGGGAAAGTATCACGCGTGCAAGTCTCGAGTGTTGGTGGTAGCCCTAGGTTGTAGTAGCTGTTTGGAATGAGTTCCATCACCAAAGCTAGGTAATCTTGTTCCTCTACTTGGGCGATAGATTTTACCAAGTTGTTATGGTGTCCAGCCTGCAAGCACGCTTCCAGTTCATCATGTGGGTAGCCGTCACTGGTGACTTCGCCTTTAAACACTTTAACCGCCACTTCCTGTGGAAAATCGAAGTCGCTGTTTAGCCAGCTTGCATGCGAGATCACGCCAGATGCGCCTTGGCCAAGTACTTGATTCAGTGAATAGCTTTGAGAGCTAACCGCAGGCACGCTATCTAAGCTGCTAGGGTGTTTGCAAAACGGGTTACCCGCAAACGCTAACCAAGCCAGTTTTGGTAGCTTGATAAGGAACTCTGGGAATTCAGTCAACTGGTTTGCAGACAGGCGAACTAGCTCAAGGTTGGATAGGTTTTCCATGCTTTCTGGTAACACGCGAATCTTGTTACCCGCCAATGCCAGTTTCTGTAGTCGCGGTCTTTCACCTAGTGAGCTAGGCAGGGCCTCAATCTCATTGTCGGTCAGGATCAACCAACGTAGTTGAGTAGGCAGAGACTGCTCGCTGACGGTTTTGATTTGGTTGGTTTTAAAGCCAACCATTTCGAGCTTAGGAAGTGACCCTAGAACATCAGGCAGGTGCGTAAACAGGTTATTCGACGCGAAGATGATACGCAGGTTAGTCAGCTGTGATAACTCGGCTGGTAGGTCTGACAGCTGATTACCTGAAAGGTCTAGGATCTCAAGAGAATCTGCAAGCTCTATGATTTCTAGAGGAAACTCGGTGAGACTTTCTGACAGTTTTAAGCGCTTAATACCTTTAAGTTGCCCTGATTTTAATTGTTCTAGAGTATGCAAACCTTAGCCTTATGAATAGATGTTCGAGGCGCGTAGTTTACTTGTCTCAATCAAGAAAGGCGAGTATCCGGAAGAATACTCGCTTAACTAAACTAAGTGAACGAATTTACGAAGGTTAAAGCTGGATATGGTTTTGGCTAACGCCGACTTCCTCAACAAAGTCGCTATCATGACTGACCAAGATGAATGCACCCTGGTATTCACGCAGAGCCGAAGCCAATATTTGCTTCGAGTCTATGTCCAAGTGATTGAATTGTGTTCAAATAATTAAAGCACCTGTGTGGCGCTTTAGTGATCATTATTGGAAATAAATTGAATCTAGAATTTATATTTTTTGGTTTAGGGTTTAGGGTTTAGAGCTTAGAGCCTTGGGCTTAAAGCTAAAGCTACTTGGTTTGCCCACCAACGGCGCGCCAACACATATCAAAGCTATCGTTGATGTACTTCGATGTTTGCTCTGGTGGAGACTCGCTTTGTTCAATCAGCCAGTTTGCACAAATCAGAAAGTGGCTATGAATGAAGTGTCTAACAAGGTTAATGTCCAACACCATCAATTCACCATCTTGTTGCCCTTTCAAAATGATCTCGTCTAGCGATGCGAACATCTGTGAAACAATCACTTCTCGAGTTTGAGTCGTTGGGTCGAAATGAACATTGGTGAAGAACTTCATCGCAACCGGATTCTCTAATGCCCACTCAATTCCTGTGATCCACATGAACTTAAAGGTTTGGTAGCGATCTTCTACAGCCACATCAGTGTGCGGTTGAAGGGTCGAGAATAGCTCTAGCTTCAGCTCGCGAAACAGTTCATCAATCAATAGAGATTTATTCTCGAAGTGGTGGAACAACGTCGCTTTTGCCACGCCGGCTGTTTTCGCTATTTGTCCGGTAGATGTGCCCTCTAGCCCTTGTTGAGAGAAGAGCAGGAGTGCAGCATCTAGGATTTTTTGTCTTTTGGTGATCATCTATTGAGTACTTTGAACATCAGTTTCTTGATTGGGTTGTTGTAAGGAGGATGCATTAACTTGGTGAAGTTGATTTTTCCTCTACTTAGAACGGTTTTGGCATGGCTAAGGGTCTTGAAGCCCTCAATGCCGTGATAGTGTCCCATGCCTGAAGGGCCGATGCCACCGAATGGTGCGTCTTCTGCAGCCACATGCACCAAAGAATCATTAATACACACGCCGCCAGAGTGCGTGTCTGATAAAAGCTTGTCTTGGGTTTTTTTATTATGGCTCATTAGGTACAGAGCCAGTGGGCGTTCTCTCTCTGTGATGTAATTGATTGCTTCTTCGATGGAATCATAAGGCACGATAGGCAAAACAGGACCAAACAGCTCTTCTTGCATCGCGAGCATCTCATCGTTCACTTCGGTGAGAAGGTGCGGCGTCATTCTGTGGTTTACATCGTCTTGTGCTTGTTCGGTTACCGTGTGAATAACCGCGCCTTTGGCTTGTGCGTCTTCAATGACACCTTTCAAGCGATTGTATTGGCGCATGTTGATCACTGAGGTTAAGTCTTTGCTCTCAATACCGGCTTTATAAAGCTTCTTGAAATAACGCTTATAGGCTGTGATGAACTCGTCTGATTTTTCTCGCGGCAATAAGATGTAATCAGGCGCTACACATATCTGGCCAGCGTTTAGACTCTTGGCAAACAAGATACGTTCAACAGCGTCAGCTACATCAAAGTCAGGGGCAATGATGGTTGGAGATTTGCCGCCTAATTCCAAGGTAACTGGTGTTAAGTTGTTAGCCGCTGCTCTCATAACGTGTTTACCCACAGCGGTTGAGCCTGTGAAAAGGATATGGTCAAACGGCAGTTGGCTAAATTTAGCGGAAACGTCAGCTTCGCCTTCGATAATCGCAACCTGATCTTCACTAAAGCCTTCGGCCAACATCGCTTTTAAAATTCGGTTGGTCGCTGGAGTAAACTCCGACATCTTGAGCATCGCCGTGTTGCCCGCTGCTAACGCTGTGATCAGAGGGCCTAAAGAGAGCATGACTGGGAAGTTCCAAGGCACGATGATACCAACCACACCTACTGGCTGATAATGCACAGTAATCTTGGCTGGTGTTAGCATCAAGCCGGCTTTTCGACGTGAAGGCTTCAACCACTTCTTCAGGTTTTTATCACTGTAATTGATCTGGTGTAGGGAAGGGGTGATGTCAGCAATTAAGCTGTCGTGCTCTGCTCGATGGCCATAATCTTCTGATACCGCTTCAATTAACTGCTCTTGGTAGCGCATTAATAGTTTTTTCAAGACTGAGAGATCATTTCGTCTCTGATCAAGTGTTGGATTAACGTTGTTACGGTAGTGATCTTGTTGTCGGTTGAATATTTGATCCATGTCGTTGGTGCTCGACGTGTTTGGTTCAAGGTCTAGATTATGGCTCATAGTATCCCCTAAATTCGAAGGCTGACCGATTGGTTGGTCAGTTAAAATTACAAGAAGATTGAACCGAATACAAGATATGCGCGAGAAAAGTTCAAAAATTGAGCGGTTACAACATTGAAGTGAGCGAGTTCTAGTAGGAAGAATGAAGTGTTTATCGGCATCGAATCGCGGGACACAAGCTGTGTTGGTGATAGCGAGAGTTCAGATTGTGAAGTGCTTATATTTGTCACAACTCTGACTTAACCTCACTCAATTTACTAAAAATCTTTTGGTTTCTGCACATTTTTTCTCCCTAATTTAATGTGAGAAATTGCTTTATATTTAATGCGCTTCAGCCTGTTTTTTACCCTAAAACCTTGTAATTCCTTACCTGTCATTTTAAGTCGATCTGTCGATAAAAAAACGTAATCGTCACCACAAATATCAATGGTTGGACTCGCTCTTAATAATATCGGTTAATGCAGCCAACAAATCGTTTTTGAACGCTTTTTGTTGGGTTATACCTCGCTATTCCAAAGAGGTATCTTCTGTCGATGGCCCTATAGTGTGAGGTCTCTAGAATTGGAAAATTCGGTTAATTTGGAACGCATCCGTGCTGAGTATAATGTAAAGCACTGGAGCCAAGGTTTTTATGGAATTGATGATAACGGTGAGGTGTATGTTTCACCGAGCGAGACGGATCATCAAGTCCCACTAAGTAAGATCGTAAAACAGTTAGAGCAAAGAAATATTGGTTTACCTGCTCTTGTGCGTTTTCCTCAAATAGTGCATCAACGTGTGCACAATATCTGTAACGCATTTAACCAAGCGATCGACGAATATCAGTACGACAATCGTTACCTACTTGTTTATCCGATTAAAGTTAACCAACAAAAAGAAGTGGTTGATGAGATCTTAGCGAGCCAAGCTCAATTAGAGCAAAAGCAGCTAGGACTAGAGGCGGGCAGCAAACCTGAACTATTAGCGGTACTGGCGTTGGCTCAAAAAGCGAGCTCTGTGATCGTGTGTAACGGTTACAAAGACAGAGAATACATCCGCCTTGCACTGATTGGCGAAAAGCTAGGCCACAAAGTCTTTATCGTTCTAGAGAAGTTGTCTGAGCTTGATCTTGTTCTTTCTGAAGCGAAAGCACTTGGCGTAAAACCTCGTTTGGGTTTACGTATTCGTCTTGCTTCTCAAGGTGCAGGTAAATGGCAAGCAAGTGGTGGTGAGAAGTCGAAATTCGGTTTGTCTGCATCACAAGTGCTTACTGTTATCGAACGCTTGAAAGCCGAAGACCAGCTGGATGTACTTGAACTCGTGCACTTCCACCTAGGTTCACAAATGGCAAACATTCGTGACGTGCGAAATGGCGTGAGTGAAGCGACTCGTTTCTACTGTGAACTGCGTGATATTGGCGCTCAACTGAAGTTCTTAGATGTTGGTGGTGGCTTGGCAGTCGATTACGACGGCACGCGTAGCCAATCTTCAAACTCAATGAATTACGGCTTGCTTGAGTACGCTCGTAACATCGTGATGACAGTAGGGGATATTTGTAAACTCTACAATCAGCCACAACCTGTGATTATTTCGGAGTCTGGTCGCTCACTGACTGCGCACCATGCTGTGTTGATCACCAACGTGATTGGTACTGAAAGCTACTCACCGGAAGATATGGCTGCGCCAGAAGCAGACGCACCACTGTTGCTAAACAACATGTGGAAGAACTTCTTGGAGTTAGATGCAGGTAATGATGACCGCGCGCTGATTGAGATCTACAACGACACGCAAAGTGATATCGCAGAAGCACACAACCAATTTGCGACAGGCATGCTGAACCTTCAGCACCGTGCTTGGGCAGAACAGATGTCTTTGCGTATTAACTATGAACTTAGCTCTCGTATGAGTACTAAGAACCGCTACCACCGTCCAATCTTGGATGAGTTGAGTGAGCGTTTGGCTGATAAGTTTTTCGTGAACTTCTCTTTGTTCCAATCGTTGCCAGATGCTTGGGGTATCGATCAGGTGTTCCCTGTATTGCCTCTAAGTGGTTTGGACAATGCGGACGAGCGACGCGCGGTAGTACTGGATATCACATGTGATTCTGACGGTACGATCGATCAGTATGTTGACGGCCAGGGCATTGAAACAACGTTGCCAGTTCCAGCATGGAACCCAGACGAACCTTACCTGATGGGCTTTTTCCTAGTAGGCGCATACCAAGAGATCTTGGGTGATATGCATAACCTATTTGGTGATACGCACAGTGTTGTGGTGAATGTTGATGAAAGTGGTCAAGCGAATATCGACTACATCAACGAAGGCGACACGGTTGAAGACATGATGCGTTATGTTCATATCGATATGGACCTAATTCGTCAGAACTACAAAGAATTAGTAACGGCGAAAGTACCAGCGCAAGAGCAGCAAAGCGTACTTGAAGAGTTAGAGCAAGGCTTGATGGGTTACACCTATCTTGAGGATTTTTAATGAACGATCTATTTACCAAACCAGATTACTCGCTGTATTCCAATGCGATGACGTTTATGCGTCGTCCATTGGTACAGAACCCAATTGATAACGATGCTGATGTGGTTGTGTTGGGCGTGCCGTTAGATATGGCGACGTCTGGTCGACCGGGTGCTCGTATGGGCCCTGATGCGATTCGTCGTGCGTCTGTAAACTTGGCGTGGGAAGGCAAAAAATTTCCTTGGGACTTCAATGTATTTGAACATACCTCGGTGATTGATGCTGGCGATCTTGTGTTTGATTGCGGTGATGCTGAAGATTTAACTCAGCGTTTAGAAGCGGCTGCTGATGCGATTCTAAACAGTGGTAAAACTTTGTTAGGTTTAGGTGGCGATCACTTCATTACACTGCCTTTGTTAAGAGCATACGGCAAGAAGTTCGGTGAGATGGCTCTGATTCACTTCGACGCGCACACTGACACTTACAGTCAGGGCAGTCGTTACGATCACGGCACTATGTTCTACCATGCGCCAAATGAAGGTTTAATTTCGCCTGAACATTCAGTGCAAATTGGTATTCGTACAGAGTACAAGCAGGAAGGCCACGGCTTTAACGTTATTAACGCGATGCAAGCGAACGACATGAGTGTGGACGATATCATTGCTCAAGTGAAAGGTATTGTTGGTGATAAGCCAGTTTACCTAACGTTTGATATCGATTGTCTGGATCCTGCTTTTGCTCCGGGTACAGGTACTCCGGTATGCGGCGGTTTGAATTCAGATAAAGTTCTGAAAATTATCCGTGGTTTGCAGGGCATCAACATGGTTGGTATGGACGTTGTAGAAGTTTCTCCAGCGTATGACCAAAGCGAGATTACAGCACTGGCTGGTGCAACTATCGCACTTGAGCTGCTTTATGTTTGGACGGCAAATCGCCTCGCTAAATCATAGTGTTTGATTGTTAAAAGCGTAACGCTACATACTGATTTTAAAGCCCACTAAGTTTCAACTTAGTGGGCTTTTTTGTTTTGCCGAGCAACAAAAATTCTATTCTCGCATCTCAGTAAGTAGTCTTTTCTTGGCTGTGAACTAATAGGCTAAAAGGCTCGTATTCTACGGTCTATCTCATGATTTGTGAGCGAAAAATCATCACATTGATTCTGAGAGGTGTCTCAAAGATGGGACTTGCCTCTGCTTTACTAAGGATGCAGAGCTTACCGCTATTAATGCCCTGTATTCGCTAATGATTTATCCACTTTGTTACTGTATATATTTATAAAACGAAGATGTGTATTTATATTGCGCGCTCATTTGCATATTAATCAGCATCCTACTAACTTTTTACTAGGGTTTTTAAGCCTTGAAAGAATACTTGGATTTGCGAAAAGATGTCTCTTCGCACAGACATGGCATTTTTTATGGGGAAGACTAGGCTTAAGGGTAAGTAAACTATAAAAAAACAGGTGAAATACTTCTCTCTTTTCAAGCCGATTGGGCATAACGATGGATTGCCATTGATGAGAGCTAAGTATGCGTTCAATTAAAACTTGAAATTGCTATTACAAATAATTTTCACAGCGCTTAAAAATAGTGCTTTGTGACAACGGGGGATGTATGGATATTGAAGTTTCGCGCCAGGTTGCGGTAGTTGAAGCAACGAGTGGAGATGTAGTCGTAGTTAAGCCAGACGGCAGCGCAAGAAAAGTTTCAGTTGGCGATACCATCCGTGAAAATGAGATCGTGATTACGGCCAACAAGTCAGAGCTTGTATTAGGCGTTCAGAATGATTCGATTCCGGTTGCAGAGAATTGCGTCGGTTGTGTTGATGACAACGCTGCATGGGTAGATGCCCCAATAGCTGGTGAGGTTAATTTTGACTTACAGCAATCAGATGCAGAAACCTTTACTGAAGACGACCTTGCTGCAATTCAAGAAGCCATTTTAGGTGGTGCCGATCCGACTCAAATCTTAGAAGCAACGGCTGCTGGTGGCGGACTAGGTTCTGCAAATGCTGGCTTTGTGACGATTGACTATAACTACACTGAAACTCATCCATCGACTTTCTTTGAGACCGCTGGTCTAGCAGAACAAACTGTTGATGAAGACAGAGAAGAATTCAGATCTATCACTCGTTCATCAGGTGGCCAATCAATCAGTGAAACACTGACTGAAGGCTCCATATCTGGCAATACCTATCCCCAATCTATAACAACGACAGAAACGATTACTGCTGGTAGTTTATCTCTCGCCCCTGACTCTTTCATTCCAGAAACTTTATCCCTCGCTTCACTACTTAGTGAATTAAACAGCGACATTACTTCAAGTGGTCAGTCCGTTATCTTCACGTATGACGCGACGACCAATTCTATCGTTGGTGTTCAAGGTACCGACGAAGTATTACGTATCGACATTGATGCCGTCAGTGTTGGCAATAACATTGAGCTTTCTCTAACCACAACGATTTCTCAACCGATTGATCATGTACCGTCGGTTGGCGGTGGTCAGGTTTCTTATACAGGCGATCAAATTAACATCACTTTTGATATTCAAGGTGAAGACTCCGCCGGAAACCCATTAGCAACACCAATCAATGCGCAAGTTACCGTGGTTGATGGGATAGATCCGTCAGCTGAAAGTGTCAATATCACTAACGTTGAAACTAGCAGCGCGGCAATCGAAGGAACGTTCTCCAATATTGGTAGTGATAATCTTCAATCAGTTGTATTTGATGCAAGTGCACTCGACCAGTTTGATGGGTTGCTCAGTGACAATCAAAACACGCTTGCGAGACTGTCTGACGATGGAACAACGATTACTCTGTCCATCCAAGGTCGAGGTGAGGTTGTTCTCACTATCTCTCTAGATACCGATGGCACCTATAAATTCGAGCAGTCTAATCCGATAGAACAAGTGGGTACCGATTCACTGACGTTCGCTTTGCCAATCACGATTACCGATTTTGACCAAGATGTTATAACCAATACCATCAATATTGCCATTACTGATGGCGATAGCCCTGTTATTACTAATGTTGACAGTATTGATGTTGATGAAGCGGGCATTGTTGGCGGCTCACAAGAGGGCACGGCGCCAGTGTCTGGCACTGGCAGTATCACCGCGGACATTTTTGAAAGTGACATCATTGACCATTATGAGCTAGAACCCACTGAATTTAATACTAATGGCACCTTGGTTTCAAATGGCGAGGCTGTGCTACTTGAGTTGATTGATGAAACTAACGGTGTAAGAACTTACGAAGGCTATGTTGAGGTCAATGGTTCTAGAATTACAGTCTTTGACGTTAAAGTGGATAGCCCGTCATTGGGGAACTATGAATTCACTCTATACGAAGAGCTATCTCACCAAGGTGCTGAAGATGTGCTGCTAACCTTTGCATTGCCAATTTATGCCGTTGATGCGGATGGTGACCGCTCTGCACTGTCTGGAGGTTCGAACACCCCAGAAGCTGCTGAGATTCTCGTCAATGTTAAAGACGATGTCGTTGAACTCGTTGATAAGGTTGAGTCAGTAACGGAACCCACTTTAGCGGGTGATACCATTGTTTCGTATAACCTGTTCAATTTTGAAGGCGCAGATGGTTCTACAATTCAATCGTTTAACTACGACGGTGTTGATTACTCACTCGATCAAAGCCTGCTCCCCGATGCTACCCAGACTTTCAGTTTTACTGAAGGTGTCGTCACTATCTCATTAAACGGTGACTTCAGTTTTGAAGTCACTCGTGATATCGACCACTCAAGCAGTGAAACTATCGTCAAACAGTTCTCATTTTTAGCCGAAGATGGTGATGGGGATACTGATAGTTCGACGCTTGAGTTAAGTATTACCGATGGCCAAGATCCAATCATTGATTTGGTTCCGCCTGTTACTCTCTCTGAAACTAATCTAACTGACGGCTCTGCGCCCAGCGGAAGTACAGTTAGCGCAACCGAGACGATTACCTTTACTGCAGGCAGTGATGATGTAGCAAGTTTCCGTATTGAACCAACAGAGTTTAATGTGGGCGGTGCACTGAAATCGAATGGATTTGCGGTTGAGATAAAAGAAGATTCGGCTAATCCGGGTACTTACATCGGCTTTATTACCAATGGTTCGGGCACTGAAGTTCCAGTGTTCACGATTGCTTTCTCTACGAGTACGTTGGGTGAATACACCTTTACTCTGCTTG
>NZ_JBFSUV010000007.1:92764-121971 GCF_041467515.1 Vibrio sp. 10N.247.311.12 | reverse complement strand
AGCTCTGAAGGATCCTTCAACCGATCGCTTTGGCTTTAACTGATCGGCATTACCTCTTCCGAGGCCTTTTTTAAACTTTAAACAACGACTAATCCCGTCGAGTCGCAATAAAAACATCTTATTTTACTCACTCGATTAGTTTGAAAAATTACCCACATCCCATTGGTTCGAAATGGCGCGGGTTTTAGACGGTGTAACATTACTGTGTGGTTGGTTGTTACACTAAGCTCTCGCATGAAGGGCATTTGATATTTAGTGGCTCCATAGCCATTTGCGAGTGATAAGACCAATAATCCCCGTTTTTAACCAATCTGGTATCACACGAATGGCAGTGGTTATATACCGTAAAATGTTTGCATGTATCACATTCATACCACGCTGAACGAGAATTACTCGTTGTCGTGTCTCTCCTCGTTAGTTCATGAGAGCCGCACGAAATACAAAAGTTTATAGACTCAACATCATCAGGGCGTCCCATCAAAGCATTATCTTCAATGCCATACTGAAGAAACATACCGATCATCCTTTGGATTTCATCCAAATAACGAAGCCTTAATACTGGATTAGCACAAACAGCTCCATATTGATGGTACAAATGACGAGGCATCTTATCCCAATCAAACATTGATAATTCCCCAAGGTAACTAACTTCGCCCCACTCTTGGGGTGACACTATTTCGTCGATCGCACCTTTGGCTGGATGAAGTATGAAGACAGCATTGACACCACCTTCGCTGTAGTCTTTTTTATGGTAAAGGTTATGCACAATCCCCGCTATTCCACCGTGCATATTGATAATTTCATCGGAATAAAACTTGGCATCCATCACTAAACGTTTGTTTTTAGTTATGCCACCTTTAGTCTCAAACTCCACATCCATGACGAAATCAGGAGTTCGGCCATTATTCAATAAAGGCTCATACCTGAGCTGAACCTTTCGCTTCAATTGTTCATTATTGAAATTCAGCGGCTTACTATGCTTATGTGACAAAACAATATGCAATAATTTTCGCTTCCACTCATCATCAGGCTGATAGCGGTAGTTTTGAACCAGAACTTTGATGATTTGTAGCAGACACCATCGTTCATAAAGAAGTGGCATGTTCACTAGACCAATATCTTCCACTTTTTCAAGTGATAGCAATAAATCTTCATCTGTTAAATTGGTTAACTCACGTATCTTTTTATAACCGGAGTGCATCGCTTGATAATCAGGGTTTTGAACGAAAGTCATTGAATTAGGGAAAGTTGGTGATGGTCTCACGCCCATTTTCTCGAGCATTCTTATCGCTGATTTAAACTTTGCAAGTTTCGGAGCTAACTGCTCGAAGACGCGTTCAACTTTTGCCTTATTTTCCTGAAAATAGGTAAGTTGAGTTTGCACTGAGCGCTTCTCTCTTTCCTGTTCTGCTAGCTCTCTAGGTGTTAATTTCTTTATCCAGTCTTGCTTATCTAGCTCTAGAGCTTTCTCAAGTTCTTCTGAGAATTTATTTTGTCTTTGACTTAACTCTTCCCCACCAACAACTTTTACACTCGATAAGCTATTCAACGTATAAAAACACTTATTCCCTTGGCATACACCCTCATACATATCTGTATGAATTTCATACTCAAGGCCTTTCTCAAATAGTGCAGCATGGGAGCTATCTGCAAACTTGAGAAAGACTTGCTGCACCGAGCCGTCTGAGCTATACCATGGCAAACTACAATTAATTCTAATGCTTAAAAAATAAGTATTTGCATAGTATTTGGAAACCTCTCCAACCTTAATTAACCAACGGTTAGAACGTTCAAGTGAAGAAGTGTTCAATTGTATAGAGCTAGCAAGTTTGTCCTGTAGCTGCGAATTCAAATACTCTAGATCATAGGTTTTCTTGATCTGTTCGAGATGTTTCCTGACCAGGTCCTTGTTAATTGATTTTTCGCCACTAAAGTCATTGAGCCTTTCAGTAAGCTTCATCGTCATACCTTCAAAACGATTAATCTTGCTCTGAGAAATAGTCACCAGTTGCTTCAATATGCTGTGGAGCCTTTGAAGAACAAAAAGAACATATCTGTTTTCTGGAACATTAAAGCTTGGCGTCGTCGCTCTGCTAGTAAGCTCTTTACTGTATCCTTTAGTAGCCAACTCCATGAACGTACGATTAACAGGTTTCACCAATTTTCTTGGTTTCAAAGCCTGTACTTCTCGCAGCTCAGATTTGGGCTTTTTTATTATGTTCTGCGCGTGCGACATGAGGTTCGATACCAGCTTCAGAGTTTCCTCATCGACACCGCCTTCTTCTACTTTTTTAGCCTTCGCAGTAACATAACTTTGCTCATCTAGAATCAGTTCCCACAAATCACTTTTAAAATCTGATAAATACCGATTCAATTGCTCAGCAATAAATTCAGACGAGCCTATATGAATAGTACAACTTTGACTGCCAAGACCAGCTTTGACTGCTCCAGCCGTCCTGTGGAGGGTTCTGGTCCATTGTTTGGTGTCTGACTTCCAACTTACAGCCTCAATCCACCAAGACTTTCCTGAATCTTTATCTTTGATCTTCTTAAGTTGAACCCTAGCGCCATCCGCTTTTTCGAAATACGGGGCTGTAGTACCCCCTTCTAGATAGCGAAATGCCAACTGTCCTAACCTTATTCCCTCGGCTTTTGGGTATATGGTTGTCGTACAGTTAAAGTTTTTCTGAGTGTCATCATAGCTAACTGGTAGTGGTAGGTAGGATTCAACGACTTTCAAGACCGTGTTTTTATCATGCCACTGAACATCAATATATTTGATTTCAAACTTTGGAAGCATCATTAAGCCCAGTAGTTCACAACACCATCATTTGCTTTAGCATTCTCAATGATAGAACGTAGCGCAGCTACGCATGAGAACTCATCCGCTACTGATTCATGACTTGGAATCACCTCCTCCAATTTTTCTAATAACACCTTTTCGAGTAGATCAATTTTTTGAGTATCACCCGATAATTTATTGCCATCAAAAGTAAATTTAGGAAGGACTTTATGAATAATGAAGTTATTGATAGCTTGTTCAGTATTGCCGTTTACATCCGAAAACAAGTCTACATAGTTGAGACCTTGGCGAATCGTTCGCATACCAAACTCTACGCCCAATCGGTCGAAAAACTGCTCATTCAGTTCGATAAAAAGTTGGCAAAAATCATTATTGCGATCAAATTTAGGATAAGAGGCCCTTTGCCCTAACGCCTCAACATCCATAAACAAAGGCTTAGATACATCATCAAGATCATAGCCTTCAATTTCTTCAAAAATCTTATTCCAATCAGTCAGTAATGGACTCTTAAACTTCATGATGTGAGTTCGATCTAGTATTTTAGGTGACAGATAATGCGTGGTTTCATCGATATTAATAGCGCCAATGATACGAACATTAGAAGGGATCTTGATCGTTGATGGTGTACTAATTATTCCTGATAACATACGACGAATGTCGCCATGGTATTTGATCAAAGAGTCTTTCTCACTAAACCCAAAAGCTCTTTTCATTTCATCATTAACCGCTTCATCTTGCATTAGCTTAACGAAGTCTACGACACCATCTTGATCATACTTAGCTTTAGCATCTGAAATGATAGATACCACCGCTTTTAGCTCAGACAGCACATGAGCAGATTCATCGTCAGAATAGAGCTGTATGGTGGGAGTGTTATCTCTGTCTTCCAGTTTTGATAAGAAGTCAGCAAAGTAATATTCTACCCGAGCCAAGTTCATTTCATCTAAACAGATAAAATACGGTACTTGTGGGTTTTGCTGCGCTTCAATGAGTGCTTCTAAAAAAGGCGTCGCTAAGTATTTTTTTTCAAGTGGATTATAGTAACCCAATAAGTCTTCAGAGCTTGTCCAGTTCGGCTTAACAGGGATAATTTTAGAAACACCGCCCACTGCTTTTGCGAATGATTGCACCAAATTTGTTTTACCCGAGCCTGAATCTCCTGCGAGTACAATCAAATCATTTGAACGAATCAGAGTCAGATAATTTTCGATGATATGGCGAGGATAAAGAATATCCTGCTCTTTCAGGTAAGACTGGATATAAGAAACCGCCTTCTCATAGTCCCCGTCCAGAAACTCACTGAAGCTAACCATTTCAGCAGTATCTCGCTCTTTTACTGCTTTAGTAATAAAGCTGTCAAAATCTTCTTCATCAATAAATTCAAATGTTTTGAGGAACACCGCCTTCTCTTCAATGAAGCTAGTGAGTTTTTCGATTTTTTTACCCATTTTGACCTCTAACTGCTTGTACTGGTCTACCAAAGATGTGAGTTCGTCTTGTTTATCGACAATAGACTGATTAATAAGATTGTTAGCTTCGCTAAGCTCCGAGTTTTTAACTCTAAGGGTTTCTGCTGTGCTCTTAGCTTGGTCAAGTTGAGCTGCACTCGATTTTAGAGAAGATTTTAGCTGTGTTGCGTTGGTTTCATATTCAGCTTTTTTAGCTTCATACGTTTGGGCTATTTGCTCTGTTTCTTTGGCAATGTCATCCCGAACCTGTTTAAGATGAAAATCATAGATATGCTTGAGCAAATAGCTCTCACCATCTGCTTCAAACAGCGCTTCTGGTTCAATCGAAGGCAATGAAGTAAGTTGCTCAACGGAATCGACTTTAACGGCTAATAGTAAAGGGTTGTTCTTATGGATACGTTGCTGTTTGGAGGCAAGAGAAAGCTCACACCTAACCATTGCGGTTTTGTCTTGGCCTAATATTTCTCTTGCTATCTTAGGGGGTAAGAACACCCCTGATTGAAGTTCTCGGCTCCCTTGCAACGGATATTCAATATACTCATTATCCTTGACCTTTCTTGTCTTTTTAATACCAGCCCAATTACCACCAGCATTGATTGTCAGCTCACCCCAAACCTCAATTTTGCTATTAGTGATTCCCCAGCTGTCATAGAGCTTTTGATATAACTCATCATCCGTTAAGTCTTTAACGACACTAACACTATACACGGTGCCCATATCAGCCATAATTACATCGCCTGTTCAACAATAGCGTCAGTGAGGTGTAGTTGTGTTGCCTTTGACTCAATAACTCTTAATTTCAATTGGTCACATAATTTATGTAACTCATTGACCTTATTGAAAATGCACGATTGCTCTTTTAATGGCGGAACTGATACCAACATTGATTTCATCAATGTACCGTTTACATTCGCTTGCCCACATTGCTTTTTGATATGAGGCTCAATTTGATATTGCCTAAATAAAGGAGTGTTCATGGATAAGTTCAGGTAATCAGGAGAGATATTGGCTGAATTACAACGAATACGAATCAGATATGAGGCAAATGAGTATTTGTCGTCTTCACCTTTATAAATGCCTGTTTTACCTACCAGCTCAGCACTATTAGTTCGGTTATATAGTACGTCATTATTTTTCACATATAGATTTGGAAGTTCATCAACATCTGAACTCATTACCTTGTGCTCACCTAAAATCAATTTACCATTCTGAATATCACCCATCTTCAAGACAGGTACACCATTAGGTAAGCTCTCAACTGTTTTCTGAGAGGAACCATACTCGATAAAATGAGATAAATTACCTATACGCTCCCACTCCCACCCATTAGGCAATTCAAACAGCTTTTCATCATCAGCAATCGGCGGCAGTGCTTTCTGCTTTTTGATTTTCTTATCTTTGATTAACTGTGTTTTTTCTTCTGCAATACGCTCAAGCAGCTTTGCAGCAGGTTCATCGGTTGGGTCTTGTGGAACAAGTTTACCCATTACCGCCAGTTGCAGGATGGTTTGTTTTAGCTGGTCGATGCTCTCTTCTGTGGTGAAAAGGGTATCAAAGTGCTCCGCAACCATTTGCCAGTTTTGCATTAACTCTTCAGCGTTTGCAGAGTTGGTTAACGTGTCTAACAGCGTTGTTACCAATACCTGATGGGCTTCAATGCTGTCTTCGGTTTGTTGCTCTAACTGGTCGCAGAGTGTCATGAGCTCATCGACTTTAGCGACGATTCTATGTTGCTCTGCGACAGGAGGTAACGGTATGGGTATAGACTCCCATTTGCCTTTGTTAAGAATCGCGATAGTTGTGCTCGAAGATAGCTCCCAAGCACATTTGTTAAAATAACTTGATCGCAACGTATTGAAAACAAACGAGCCAATGGGTAAAAACGGCGTCACTGAGTTGATTTGCTGATTGAAAGCACAATCTTTTTCAATTAACTGACACTTCCCAATCGTTCCAATACAAACCATCAGTACTGATCCTACGGGCGCAACTCTTCCAAGAGAATTCGCTCCTTCAGTTGATAAGCCTTCGTTATCGTATCGGACTTCTAGCTCTGTAATATCAGCTGGTTTAATAAAAGGAACATCCGAACCAAAATGCTCTGGATTAGCTTTTTTTGGGGTTCCACCCGTTTGGGTATAACCAATATCACCTAATCTGACCCAGTTCCAACTCGCTGGTATATCAAATGGGATTACGTCATTACCCAAATTGGGTAATGCCTTTACACTCTTGATCTTCTTATCTTTCACCAATTGCGCCTTTTCTTCAGCAATTCGCTCAAGCAAAACAGAAGCAGGCTCATCCGTTGGGTCTTGAGGCACCAACTTACCGCGCACAGCCAATTCTAAAATTAGCTCACGCAGTTTCTTTACACCATATAGCTCAAGCTTTTTTCTGCTACCACGACCAGAGGCTGACTTGGCTTTAACTGTCGAAGTCCAAATGTCGATATTGTCTGTGATCAACTGATTCATAGGTGTTTGGTCAAGGCTCATTATTCAACACCGCCCACAGATGATTTCAGTGTATCGCCAAGAATGCCTTTCAGCTTGTTACGTAGTTCCGAAATTTCTTGTTGTTGCTGTGCATAGTTTGCCAATAACTCGTGTGGGTTGTGGCTGATCACCTCACCTTGATATGGGTTTTTAATATCGAGGTTGAAGTTGCGCTCAATGATGTCGGCGATTGGCACTTTCCAAGCGTGGTTGCTCTCTACACGACTTGCAAAACCGTCTTCTTCATTGCCCCACCAATCAATCTCTTGTTGGAACTCTTCAAACTTCATTGGTTTGGTCTTGTTGTAGTTCTTCACGCCTTCTGGGTATGGGTGCTCGTAGAACCATACGTCTTTGGTTGGCTTACCTTTGGTGAAGAATAGAATGTTGGTTTTGATGCCTGTGTATGGGTTAAATACCCCGTTAGGTAAACGCACGATGGTGTGCAGGTTACATTCTTCGGTAAGCATCTTTTTGATTTTGGTTTTAACGCCTTCACCAAACAATGTGCCATCTGGCAGTACTACGCCTGCTCGACCGTTGTTTTCATCAAGCACTTCAATAATAAGCTGTAAGAACAGGTCGGCAGTTTCACGCGTCTGCATTTCTGCAGGGAAGTTCTTCTCAATGCCGTCTTCTTCGGTGCCACCAAACGGAGGGTTGGTCGCAATCACATTGATGTTGCTGTCCCAACTTGAAAGCGGCTTGTTCAGCGTATTGCCGTGTTTGATTTGTACTGGTACTTCAATGCCGTGCAGCATCATGTTGGTGATGCACAGTAGGTGTGGCAGTTGTTTCTTCTCTACACCGTGGATCTGCTTTTGCAGTGTTTGGTGATCCGCTGCCGTTTTCACGTAGTTGTCTTTCACATGGTCAAACGAACATGCAAGAAAGCCGCCTGTACCCGTTGCAGGGTCCATAATCGCTTCGCCCAGTTTTGGATCTAAACGGTTTACGATGAAGCGTGTTACAGCACGAGGGGTATAGAACTCACCTGCGTTACCTGCACTTTGCAGATCTTTTAAGATTTGCTCGTAGATATCACCAAACAGGTGACGCTCTGAAGAGTCAGTAAAATCTATTTCGTTCAGCTTGTTGATTACTTGGCGAAGCAACGTACCGTTTTTCATGTAGTTAAACGCATCGCTAAAGGCTTCTTTCACCACAAAGCCTCGCGGGTTTAGATCAACAGGTGCAGTTAAGTTTTTCAGTTTGTAGAACAAGTCATCGTTTACGAACTCAAGCAGCGCTTCACCGGTAATGCCTTCGGCATCTTGCGCCCAATTACGCCATAGATATTGTTCTGGGATTGGTGATTTGTAGTCGTCCAGTTCTAGTTCTAACTCTTCTTCTTGAGCGTCAAATACTTTAAGAAAAAGTAACCAAGACATTTGGCCAAGGCGCTGTGCATCACCGTCGACACCCGCATCTTTACGCATGATGTCTTGAATGGATTTGATAACTGAACTGATAGACATGTTTTTCTACTTTTAAACAACTGAAATTTGTGGCGAATTATAGCAGAACTAGGTCAAAAAAAATGAAGTTAGTTCTATGAAACCATAGATATAAGATTCATTGATCTATAGCCTGAACTTATAAAATCATAATCATAAATACAGTTGGCTAAATAATGAAAATAGAATGCCCTCGTTGCCAGAAGGACAATGAGATTGAATTTGCAGAAAACATATCGTGTTCAGAGTGTGAGAAGAGTTTTAAAGGGTTTAAGTTCAGCAAGCGAAAGCTCGTTTCTGCTAGCTCCGCTTTACTGGTTGGAGCCCTAGGGGGTTACGCTGTTGAAAGTGGGTTAGACAAAGAAAGGTATCCTCTCGAAGTGGAATACGCGATTGTCGATACTTGCGTGAATTCTAGCAAAAACATGGTGTCGGTAAGTTGGTATGAAAGTAAACGGGAAACTTGTTTATGCGCATTAGAAAAAACAGAAAATGATGTGGCATATTCAGACTACAAATCAGATCAAGCTATATTTCTTCGCACATTCAAGCAACACGCCAACAGATGCTCATAAAAGGAGAGGCAGCATTATGCTACCCCTCCTTTAATTATTAGCGCTTAGGTGTGTTTCCGCGACCGCCGCCCGATGGTTTGCCCGTCGTGCTTGGGTAATTTGGATTCGGCTTAGCGCCACCTTTTGGCGTACTTGAAGCTGGTTTATTCATGATGAACTCCTATTTCCCTTGTTTTTGGTTGTGAGCAGCTGCGCGTTGAGCTCGGCCAGCAAAGTCGCCTTTAGGAACTTGCCCACCGTTTTGTTTTGCGGCATTACCTTGAATGCGAGCAGCGGCTTCTGGTGTCATTGGTGCTTTTGACTTAGTCATGATTTTATCCTTTTTTTCGTGATTAAGATGTCTTCGCTAAGACAAGGTAATAATAACTAGGGGGTTAGGGACAAATGGGGACAGCGACAAAACAAAAGCAAAAACAGATTCAAAAAGCTTTAGATGCCTTGGGTTGGAGCCATAGCCAGCTTGCAAGTGTGCTTTATGATGAGCTCAATGCTAACGATGACTTTAAAGAGACTGACAAAGATTATATTCGTAAGCTTGGACAAAATATTAAAAAACAACTCCAACGAGAATCGACACCTGACGAACGGCTAAAACAGTACTTATTAATACTGTCGGAACACCCAGATTACCAAGCGTTAAAGCTAGGAACTGTACTCCCCAAGTATGTTGAACATGAATGTATAAATTGTGATTTGACCGATCAGCTAACAGAGCTATCGGCAGAACTAGACCAGTTCAACGACAATGAAAATGGCCGCTAATTTAGCGGCCTTAAAAATTTTCGTATCTACACTTTGTGACTATTGCTAAGCAGATTGATAGATAGCAGCTTCCAGTTCATTAACCGCTTCTAAATATTGCAGTTTGCCACCAAAGCCTTTCTTAATGATTTCTAACGGTCTGCCCATTTCATCGAAAGGTTTCACTTTAAGAACATGAATGTTTTCGATCTCTTGCACACCTTCATCAGCATACTTATCAAGGAGATTGTTCAGCACCTGCTGCGCTGTATCACCATATTTAGTGAAGTAGTTACGCTTCTTCACGTTATCGGCACGTTCTTTACGAGTTAAAGCGGGTTGGTCGTAAACGACATGGCAAATCATATCGAATGGGTCCATATCTTTACCCACTTCGTCTTCTAGCGCCTCCCATAGAATACCGGCTTCGGCTAGCTCATCGATAATAGCTTGCTTACGGTCAGATTCGTTCCAACGCTTGGTAAACTCATCTAAAGAGGAGAACTGTTTCACCATGGTTTTACGGGTGTAGTCTTTAAATGACTCGGTCACAAGCTTACCGTCTGAATCATAATATTGAACACGTTCAGCCAGCGCTTTTACGGAAACCCCATTCACATGGAATTTGCGAACTCTATTCTCATCATCCCAATCGTCTGCACCGCCTGTACTTTCAGGGGAGCTTCCAAAATCTTCGCCATAGGTAGCCTCTGGTTCTTGAATTGAATCAGGATCAATGTCTTCATCACCGAATGGGTTATCAACATCGACATCATCAACGCCGTCGATGATGTCATCTAAATCTTCTTCATCTTCGAACTGCTCTGGAGTCGTGACCTTCACGCGTTCTGGAGTTCCGTCGAAGCGTTCATCAGCAAACAGTTCTGTCGCTTTTTTGAAATCCAAGATAGTGAACCAAAGCTTGCCATAGCGATCATCAATACGAGTACCACGACCAATGATTTGCTTAAACTTGGTCATCGATTGAATACCTTGATCAAGCACTACTAGCTTACAGGTTTTTGCATCAACTCCCGTCGTCATTAGCTCTGAAGTCGTGGCAATAACAGGGTACTTTTTCTTAGGATTTATGAAATTGTCTAGCTGATCTTTACCAATGTCATCATCACCCGTGATCTTCATTACGTATTTATCGTTCTTCTTAACTTGCTCAGGGTTCAAGTTTACCAATGCACGGCGCATGCGATCTGCATGGTCGATGTCGTTACAGAACACGATGGTTTTGGCCATTGGGTCGGTGCGTTTCAGATAGTTGGTGATGGTTTGTGCGACAAGCTCTGTACGCTCATCAATAACCATAGTGCGATCAAAATCTTTTTGGTTGTAGATTCGATCTTCAATCACTTCGCCATTTTTGTCAGTTTGCCCTTTGGTTGGTCGCCAACCTTGGACATCCACATCAATATCGACACGAACTACCTTATAAGGGGCTAAGAAGCCATCCTCAATACCTTCTTTAAGAGAGTAGGTATAAATTGGATCGCCAAAGTACTCGATGTTAGATACTTCATCGGTCTCTTTTGGTGTTGCCGTTAAACCGACTTGAGTCGCACTGCTAAAGTATTCAAGAATTTCACGCCAAGCGCTGTCTTCTGAAGCACTACCACGGTGGCACTCGTCAATAATGATTAAGTCAAAGAAGTTAGGGTCGACTTGCTTGTAGGCTTTTTGTTCTTCTTCTGGCCCCGTAAGCGCTTGATAAAGCGCTAGATGAACCTCAAAGGCAGGGTCGACTTTGCGACCTGTAATTTTTGTCATTGCCGTGCCAAACGGCTGAAAATCATTCGTTTTGGTTTGATCGACGAGAATATTTCTATCCGCTAGGAACAGAATTCGCTTCTTGGCTTTGGCTTTCCAAAGTCGCCAGATAATTTGAAATGCGGTGTAGGTTTTACCTGTACCCGTCGCCATGACTAGTAAGGCTCTGTCTTGGCCAGCAGCAACGGCCTCTACTGTTTTGTTGATAGCTTGAAGCTGGTAGTAACGCGGTGATTTACCGCTGCCATCATCATGGTAATCTTGGGTGATAATTGGCAGATGTTCTTCTTTATACCCTTTCCAAGCACAATACTTTTCCCACAACTGCTGAGGTGTTGGGAAATCCTCTAAACGAATTTCCGTTTCAAGTTGAGTTGGGTTGGTTAAGTCTCGGAAAATAAAACCATCACCATTCGATGCAAAAACGAATGGCACCTCTAACAGGCCAGCGTATACCATGCCTTGTTGCATGCCTTTACCAACTTCATGCTTATTGGCTTTTGCCTCAATCACCGCAAGCGGCATACTAGGCTTATGATAAAGTACGATGTCAGCTGATTTTACTTTTTGACGAGCAGCAGCTTGGCCACGAACGATCACCTTACCATCGCGCAGTTTCACCTCTTGGCGAATCTGAGTCATATCATCCCACCCTGCCTCTTTAATCGCAGGAAGTATGAATTTGGTAATGATGTCGGTTTCAGATAACTTAGCTTTATTAATGCTGCTGACCATTTGGATTACTCGTAGAGAGACTCAATAGCTAATCAGTATATCGTAAAGCCAATATAAATCCGAGTGCGCATTATTCACGGTGTGACTAAGTGAATGTTGCGATAACTCTTTGTTTAAAATCACCTAAACGTAACACATCATAACCATCGAAATCAGAGTAAAAAGCGTTTTGAACCCCATCAATTTTTGACCAATTTAGTTGAATTGAGGACTCCCCAGATACCATAATCTTATCGTTCGACAAATCTGTAGGAGTAAAACTCTGCGCCTTATCTGATTCATCAGTCAGTTCATTCGATTTGATAAATTGACACGACTCTGGAATATCCTGCTCAATTCTTTCAGCAAACCCAATCAGACTTTCTTCAGCAAAGGTATACAACCACGCTTCTTGGTTGGGGGAATCATTGATTCTTAAAATTCGCCCGAGCACTTGCCTGAAGTAAAGTTCCGTTTTTACCGAGCTCATATGACAACAAACCTGCAGCCTTGGAATATCCGTTCCTTCACTTATCATCCCAACACTGACTATCCATTGAACCGTTGAGTGACGAAAAGACTCAATTTCGTGTAACGGATTATCATGGTGATAAGTCACTATGCATGCTGATTGATTAAACTGCTCAACAAGTCGCTTTTGAATGTCTTTGGCGTGCTTAATAGAAGATGCGACTACCAAGCCTCCAGCACTTGGCGACTCTTGCCTTATCTGCGCTAGCCTTTGGCAACCACTATTCAATATGTAATTCATAGCGTCTTCGTTGTGGATGACGCTTTGATAAGAGACATCGGATTGTTTAAGGCAATCAAGAATAGAGGCGAAGTGTTGATTGTCACTGCCAGCCTTAACACTCAGATGTTCATTATCGATTAAAACGATTTTAGGGCGGCGGCATACCTTATCTTCAACAGCCTGTTGCAAGCCGTATTGGTAATCGCAAACAACCTTGCCATCAGGATCAGAATACTCGGCCATGACAATCGGTAGCCGATCAGAACGCCAAGGAGTACCCGATAGCGCCAGAGTATAACGAGCAAAGCCTTGGATCTTCGAGACAATTTCTAGCCCCCATGAATTTGACCGCCCCTCATCATCAAACGAACAATGGTGGATCTCATCAAATACGACTAAGACTCGATATTTACTGACGGTGTTCCAGAAGTTTTCATCTAAAAAATGGATGGATTGATAGGTGTAAGAGCCCCCAAGAGAACCCAAGCCTCCATTAAAGGAACATTCCAATTTCCATGAAAAGGTCTTTTGCATCCCCTCAGCAACAGTCAGGGAGGGAGAGAAACACAGCACTAGATCAATCATGCCTTGTTCAAATAACCGACTCGCGACCTCGGCGGCCATAACGGTTTTACCCGCTCCAGGGGTCGCTTGGCAGAAAAAATGTGAATGATTGTTTGAAGTAAATTTCTCGATAGCTTGAGCTGCACACTCGGCTTGCCATGCTCTTAACATTGAGGAGCCTTGCTTTGCGCAACTTGCATCCAGTTGGTTAGTGCATTAATTCTGCCTAATAGCTTGGCTGAGCGTTCTCTTGCCGCATTAAATAGCGGCTGCATATCTTGCTTGTTGTTTGGGAAACGCGTTAACAACGATTGGTATTCCTCAATCTCGCCTAGAGTAATCGCCAACTCGCCTTCATGCTGCTTCTTCTCTTGCTCTAGTGCATTTAGAGAGCACTCTGAAGTTTGAACAGCTATTGAATCGACCTTAGCTTTCTTATTTCTAGCCACTCTAGGCTCAATTGTGAGCGCTTTGAATTCGTTAGTTTGATGGTAGCGTTTGTCTCTACGAGCCCCAATGACAGAAAGCCAGCCTTTCTCCTCAAATGATAGAAGTTGCTTATAAACATACTTCCGCGCATCGTCCTTGCTCGGGAAGGCTGAAGCACTGTTTAGCAAAGCATCCCTAGCTTCTGTGACGGAGAAATTGTCCATCCCTTTTTCAATCAATAGGTTAAACATGTGAGGGTTAATTCTGGTTACTTTCTTCATGTGACTCTTACAGGTAATAAAAAACTTAGGATTGCTAAGTATACAAAAATCAGTAAAACTTAGACAATCTAAGTTATCTAAAGGTTGAAAAGAAATGTGTAAGTGCAAAAAGACAACCCCATCCCAGCGAGGCTCAAAGCTGCGCGTAAAAAAGCCAAGATCACCCAAAAAGATTTAGGGGTGAAAATTGGTATGGAGCAGAGTTCTGCTAGCGGTCGTATGAATCATTACGAGAAAGGCAGACATGTACCTGATATTGGTACGCTTGAACGCATGGCTGAAGAGTTAGATGTGCCGCTAAACTACTTTTTTTGTAGGAGCGAATTGAGCGCTGAGTTAGCGTGCGCAATTGATAAGATGAGTGATGAAGAGAAGGCGGTGTTGTTGGAGAACCTAAAGAGCGAGAAGTAATACTTAAGCTCTAAGTCCATTTTTGCTCAATAACATGCTCAACGGAATTGCATCCGTAAATCGTGGAGCTAGTATCTTATCTTCTGAAGTAATGGCATTTAGGTTGTAAGACGATCCAGAGTCAATTTGATGAAGACGAAGCTCCTCTACAGGACAATTAAAGGGATTATCCAAGTAGGGAAACTTAAATGAAAAGGTACGTGACAATATCGCTTTATCTATCGTATCAACGTTCTCACTGAAACTCATAAGTAGTGCGTCTTTCAAGAAGTGCTTTAACGCTCGGCACTCCCCTCTACACATAATAAACAAAGGATATAACACTTCATTTTTTGTAAGCACCGGCGGTTCATCAAAGCCCATTCTCGCACTCAAACCAGCGACAAATTTAGCAAAGTGCTTTTTTTGCTCCAAGTCAAAACTATAAGATGCCGTTCCACTCGAATGGCTGTTGGCTTTCAACAGCTTGAAATAGTTAATCTTTCGTCTCCAACTTAATCGTGAGTTCCATTGTGGCTCTGTCGCTATTACATCAGCATATGGCATACCAACCAGCACAAACGAGACTTTTGCTTCTTCACTTATATATTTGAACGTATTAGCAATAGCTTGCCTTTCTTCTGCTGTAGAAAACTCCACAAGCTCTTGAATTTCATTGACGATAATCAGCTCAACAGATTTACGTTTAAGTTGCTTTACAACAGCCTCACCAAGAGCAATTTCATTACGTCGTCGAGTACCTCTTCCCCCTGACTTTCCATCTAAATCGACTAAAAACTGCGTAAGCGTGTTCTGTTCATTTATGCGGCTTGGCACTCTGGTGCTAAGAACAGGTTGTTTGCTCCAAGTTGAACTCGGCAGAAAGCGGGATAGATAGTTGTTAATCAAAGCCGTCTTTCCACTTCCGGCCTCACCAGTTAACAAGAAAGACTCCGGCTCACCGCCAAGGGAGTGATTAAAACGAAGCTGATCGAAGATAGAGTAGATTTCAGTTATTGCAGGGTACTCGATAAAGCTGGTTTCAAAGGACTTTAGCTGCTCAAACTGACTAGACGTTAAGTTCAAATTAATACCCCTCAATATCTTCAAAATCATCAACAGACAATTGCTCTGAGACATCGAACACGACCGCAACTTCTTTTTTGGCCGGAGTCGTACTGATTGAGCTTGGCCCCTCTGAGCCCACATCATTAAACTTTGCTAATTTCGAAGTGTTACCCGTTTTAGGCAAGCTACCCTTGTTACTTTTGGCACTGCGGAACCTATCGGTTTCTTCCTGAATACGTTTCTTCATATACAGAAATGTATCCGCAAGCGCCTCATCATCAGCAAGCTGCTTAGTGTTAAGCCTGCGTACTTTTTGTATGCGCTCATGTTCAAAAAGAGACAGTCCTTTTGTATATCCACAGTTGTCTACCGCTGGAACTTTTATGTACCTCTTTTCCGATTCTAGGTAAACATGGATGTAGCTGATATCAGAAGGGTCTGTTTTGGTCCTAACAAAAAGCTTTTTACCATTGTTAGATGCCCAATATTTACGGTATTCAATAAGTTCGGAGGACTGATAGCGTAGGTTATGAAGCCTGATCCCTGCCACTCCAATAGTTCGGTGTCTAAGCAAACCTAGCTCAACTCTCAACTGCTCCTTCTCAGCACCAACGTAGTAGGAGGGAGTCCATTCCGATTGGTTCCACTTGTGGTATGGAATATCACGTTCTCTTGAATCTGGTGCCATGTGGTAATAGTCGACAATCCATTTATGAAGTAATTCAAGAAAAACGGAAACTCTAACCACCGCATCCTTCTTTGGGTTGTAATCTTGTAGCTGAGTAGGATTGGTGAACGTTTTTCCAGGCAGTGCGTTCACTAACCCTTTGTTCATCTGATCAAACAGCTTTTCGATCCCTGACTTTCGCCAAGGCTTAGCAGCTTGACTGTATTGGATATCAGACACTAGAGGCCGTAACGAATCTTCTAAGCTTTGGCTCCAAAATTCAGCACCATTATCGACAACTAAACAGTCAATTTTGCCGTGACAAGGCCATTCATTATCAATGGATGGATACCTTTGCTTGACCCAACTCTTATCTAGTAGCGAGTTCAATAGCGCCTTTCTGACAGAGTCAAAACTAGGCTCTCTAAAGTTGATACTGCACCCTACGATACATTTACTGAAGCGGTCATAAAGCATCGTCAGATAGGGTCGTCCCAAAGGAATATCTAACTCATCATCAATCAAAATCACAGGGACTGGTGTATGGTCAATTTCTACATATTCCATTGGTTTGGTCGAAGCTACTTGCTGACCAACCGAACGAAATTCTCTGTCTGCGTATCGTTTGCCAAACCTTGCAATCGCTACCTCATAAGAAGGTAAGTCGTGTATTCGATTGTAAAAAGAACGTTCAGCAATTGGCTTTATTTTACCTTCGACAATCTCACGATTCATTTGAATCACTCGACTCTTATAGTATCGGTATGCTTCAGCAACGCTAAGTCTTTCTCGGGTAAGGTATATGCTGTTAATTGCTTCATCGACCAAAGATTGAGAATCGATTTCTTTTTGTCGGTTGCCTTTAAACGTATGCCTTGGAATAAGCGCACATGGATCTCTTCCTGCCTCAAAGTAGGACTTTGTCCATGTTGCTAAGGTTCGCCAACTCGGAGGAGTAAACTGTAATTCTGATTCAACGAGACTTAAGATGGGATTCAAGTTTTTCTCGGTCCATCCGCCTTTTAAACGCTTCTCTACGAACGCGATGATTTTGATACGACGGATAACTTCTTGCTGTACCTTCGGTGATTGAGAATCAATAGTTGAGGATATTTCAATAGGTTCATGAATTAGCTCTATTGGAAGCTGCTGAGACTCTCCCTCTGAAGCTTCAAATTCATCAAAGAACCCAAATATGTTGTTAGAGTCCGATGGCATAGTTAACACCAAACGTAGGTTTCGAGGCCAAAGCCAATATTGTTGAGGTCTGTTTTGATTTGCCCCGAAGAGATCCAAGGAAGAGTAGAGATAAGTGTGTCTTGCTCCGATAAACCGAAATACAAAGACACCTCTTGTAGCTGCACCATTTGTTTTCGTTGAATAAACGCCAATACTAGCTTTTGAAACTCAGTCACGGTTCGCAATCCGGAATAACGGTGTAGTAACTTAAAGTTATCTAACGTCGGTCCCATTCTAATTTGTTTCTCAGTAACCAAAACTAAGCGTCTGTTGAACTCATTCAACGCAACCCTTTGTTTCTCTTCAAATCTATTCCTGAAATCAGGTTTGAGAATCTGACTAGAGTGTTTTACTTCGAAGAGGCTTGACTGCTCGTTGTGATCTGTTACTAAAAAATCTGGGGTATATCGGCACTTACGATTATTGAATTGATAGTGGAAGCCAAAAGGTTGAGAGGTAAAACTTTTAATGTTTGCGTTATATTCGAGGTGAAAGCAGAAATCGAACTCCAAAATGGAGAGAGTGCGAACAACCGCATCATTCTTCAAGCTCATGAACTTACAGATGTTGTGTACGTGAGATGATTTCTTGGTTTGGTCGAACATAGCAAATCACTTTTGTTGTAAACCTACAACAAAAAATAGACTATGAAGACTTATGGTGCAAATATGAAGACTTATGATGCAGAAATGAAGAAAGCCTGCAATTTATGCGAACATATATTGCAGGCTTCATAAGGGGTGGGAACCCAGCCACATCCCGGCACACAAGTCACTCGCTGCGGCTGCTCCCTTCCAGGCCTGACCGAGTTCACGAGTTATTGTTGCGGGAGGACCAGGCCCCCATAGATTCGTTTTCTAAGAGGCTTGCCTCAAAGAGTGATTGGATTATTAAGCATCACAGCAACCATTGCAAGCCCTTCCACCCTATTTTTGAACAATTGCTGTCTAAGTGCTTATCCTTTATTCAAACCACTAGAAAATCGCAGGTAAATTCACCATTTACCTGCATTTGTAAGGTTCGGGTTATCTACGTACTAGATATCGATGTCTTCGTTATCTTCTGTACGAATGATGTAGTCTGTCATCCACGCGGTGCCTAATAGACATAACCACACCACAAAGACTGGACTAGGCACTTCGATGCTTGGGGTAATCACCAGTGCCGCAAAACCAACCGTCGGCAATGTCCAACACAATAGTTTATTCCAGCGGAAGGTTTTCAAGCGCGTCAGTGTTTCCATCGATGCCATGATGCCCGTTACACACAAAGCAACCAAAGCGGCATAAGGTAAATCGGCCATCCATAATGGAAGTATCAAGCCTAATGACCACCAGCTGTGTCGGCTGGCTGGCTTAAGATGATTTGCCGCCCACCAAATAACGATGATTGACAAGGTTTGTAGTGTGGTCACCCAAGGAACGCCTTCAAGCTTACCTGCGGATTGGGTCACCATAATCCCGACTTGTAGCGTTGCGACGATCAAGCCAGAAATAATCACGACCGACAAACTGCTGCGTTTTGAAAAGACCACCATCAATAGTGGGAATAATACCCATACACTGACTGAGAGCGTTATGGGTTGTAGCGGTAGCGTTAATCCATAAGTGGTCATGGAGACAAGCAAAGCTAATCCTGCGATGCCTCCTTGCGGCAAAATCCATAAAGCAGGAATGACCATTGCAAGTACTGGGATATCTCCCTCACTTAAACTGATTGCTCTCGCGCAGACAACCGCTAATAATGTGGTTATCAAGAACTGAAACGTTGTAAATACCATAGCCCTCTCCTTCTACCGATCCGTGGTATTTATGAACTAGGAACATTTAGTATGGACCAATTTTTAAGCCAAATCTTTGCTGTGATTCACCAAATTCCATATGGGAAAGTAACAACTTATGGAGACATAGCACGTTTTTCAGGATTTCCGGGCTATGCGCGCCATGTTGGTAAAGCGCTGGGTAACCTGCCAGAAGGTAGCAAACTGCCTTGGTATCGAGTGATAAACAGCAAGGGTGAAATCTCTTTAAAGGGTGATTCGTTCGACCGACAAAAGCAGCATTTGGTTAAAGAAGGGATTGAGGTGAGTGATGCAGGAAAGATCAAACTCAGAATATACAAATGGCAGCCCTAGAGCTGCCACTAATCGCTGATTCAACTGGCTAAGTTAAGCCAATCAAGATGCCTTAACAGTGGCATCGACTTCTGATTAACGAACACCAACCAAACGTAGGTCTGCTTGCTGTGTATTTTCTACATCAGTAATTACTGACTTAATCGTGTCAGTAGTGAAACGCAATTTGCCGTCAACATGAATCGATGCGCGCATGTTGTAACGGTGGTTAGCTTTAATTTTGTCGTTGTCGTAGCTCAGCTCGAATGCGAACGGTACTTGCTTACCGTCTGTGGTGAACTCTTGAGTTGCGATAACCGTCGATGGTGCATCAGCCAGTGAGATATCTTCTAGCGTAACGGTAACCACTGCATTCTCTGGCAATGCAATTCTTTCACGGTAGCTTACTGTTCCTGAAATCACTTGAGTGTTCTCTGCAACCACTTCCTGAGAAGCGCTCGTTTCTGATGTTGCTTGGCAACCAACAAGTAGGCCAAACGATACTAAAGACGTAATAAGAATTAGAGCCTTTTTCATATTCAATTTCTCTCAACATGTTTGCCGGACTCGGCAAATCTACTCACCAATTATAAGAGAGCTTTCATATTCTGTCTTGAAACCCTATGATTTATTGACAGATATCTGACTAAGCTAAATGATTAACACCATAATCTGACACCCATTTTACGAAGAGGAATGCTGGCGATGAGTCAACCTTTACAAGAATTACTAAGTTTACTTCAGCTAGAAAAACTGGAAGAAGGTTTATTCCGTGGGCAAAGTGAGAACCTAGGCCTACCACAGGTATACGGCGGTCAGGTATTGGGACAAGCGCTTTCTGCTGCTCGTTATACCGTTCAAGACGACCGTAGTGTTCACTCGTTCCACAGTTATTTTCTGTTTCCCGGCGATCCTGAAAAGCCAATCATTTACGATGTTGAGAACCTACGAGATGGACGCAGCTTTAGCACACGCCGTGTAAAAGCGATTCAAAATGGCCGCCCTATTTTCTATCTCACTGCTTCTTATCATGGCGATGCGCCAGGGTTTGAGCACCAGATTTCAATGCCTGATATTCCGGGACCAGAGAACTTTGCCTCAGAAACTGAATTAGCGAGCCACATTGCGGAATTCTTACCAGAGAAACTGCGCAAAACCTTCTGTGGCGAAAAGCCGATTGAGATGCGTCCGGTGACGGTGGTAAACCCACTGAAACCTAAGAAGACGGAAGCGAAACAATACCTTTGGGTAAGAGCGAATGGCGCGATGCCAGACAACCACTTGATCCACCAATACCTGCTTGCCTACGCATCGGATTGGGGATTCTTAGTGACGGCGCTTCACCCACATGAAGTCTCTATCATGACGCCAAATTTTCAAGTGGCGACGATTGACCACTCAATCTGGTTCCACCGCCCATTCAAAATGGACGAATGGCTGCTTTATGCGATTGAAAGCCCAACGGCAGCGAACACTCGCGGCCTAGTGCGCGGCGAGATCTTCAACCAGAAAGGTGAGCTGGTAGCGACAGCAGTACAAGAAGGTGTGATGCGTTTTACTAAATAGCACTCAAATAAATAGCGGATAAACGCTTCTTACAAGCCCCAAATACGCACAAACAAAAAGAGGCTAGGTTTAATACCTAGCCTCTTTCTTTAATGACGCTTAAGAAAACTCGTCACGCAAAAATCAATAAAACCTACTCAACTTCTAACGTTGGCTCAAACTCGCCTTGAACTCGCGTTTTAATGCCATCACCTGCGTCTCGTAGAAGGTTAAATGGCGATAACACTACGCCTTTCACCGCGCCCTCAGCGGCTCCCTGAGCGAGTTCCTTACTCTTATCAGCTAACAAATTAGCTTGTGCCAAAATACCTGGGACTTCCGCTCGTAGCATTTCAGATTCCGTGACGATGACAGGAATAGTCTGTTCGCGGTAAGACTTACTTTCAGCGAGCATTGGTGGCATTACGTCTACGCGGTATCTCTTTAATTCAGTTAATGTTGGTGGAATAACATCGGTTCTTACCTGCTCGACTTCCGTTCGAACATTTTTCACTTCATCTAATATCGCAGGGATTTTGTTGTCGACCGAGGCTACGGTTTGATTCACATCATCGATCGTCTTTCTAACTTCTTCGACAGTGTTTAACACCTGAGGAGCAAGATCGCTGACATGTTCTGCAAGCGCTAATAGCTCTTCTACTTTGAGCCCTTTGGTGAGGCCCGATATGTCTTCGATAACTTGCGGGTAAGTATCAACGATTTCACCGACTTTATTAGTCAATGAGTAGATGGTGTAACCCAAGTAAAAAATGGCGACCGCCAGTACCAGCTGGATAGCGGTAGATACTTTTGCAAACATGAATAATCCTTTTCTTTATCGCAGAGACGAGATCTAAACTGAGAAGATAGTTAAACTAAAGCGATAGTTAATCTATTACTAGGCGCAGCTTAAAGCGGCAATGCTGTCGTGTACTTCAATGGTTCCATCGCAAACGTCGAGGTCACATTAGAGATACCATCAATGCTATTCACCAAGCGCTTATAGAAATCATCAAAGCACTTCATGTCTTTAACCTGAACCTTCATCATATAATCATATTCGCCAGCCATGCGATAGAACTCCATCACTTCTGGAAATTCCGACACAGTATTCACAAAACGACCATACCACTCATGAGAATGATCACTGGTTTTCACCAATACGAACGCAGTAAAGGAAAGATCCAGTTTTTCCGGGTTCAATAACGCGACCCTTTTCTCAATAATACCGTTCTCTTCGAGGCGCTTAAGCCTTTTCCAACAAGGCGTTGTAGTGAGATTGACCGCTTCAGAAATATCGTTCAATGACAGGGTGCTGTCTTCTTGCAGTAACCCTAATATTTTTTTATCTACGGCATCTATCACACTTTCACCAAATCGCATTTAAAGAGAATAATTTTCTACAATTTAAGCAAAACAAAGCAAATATGGCAAAGTTTTTCTCTCCGATTATAGATAAATTAGAACCATACCAATTACAAAGAATTCCTACACTCGCTCAGGAGAACGTTTATGTGCACTGACCATCAATGGATTAACAACGCGATTCGTAAAATTGAAGCGGACTACCAACGCTCAGCGGATACGCACCTTATCAAGCTCGATCTACCAAGTATCGAAGGCATTGATGTTTACCTTAAAGATGAAAGCACACACCCTACAGGCTCTTTAAAGCACCGTTTAGCGCGTTCTCTCTTCTTATACGCTATCTGTAACGGTTGGGTTGGCCCAGAAACCACGATCATTGAATCTTCATCGGGCAGTACTGCGGTGTCTGAAGCTTACTTCGCTCGCCTACTTGGCCTTCCATTTATCGCGGTAATGCCAAAATGCACAGCGAAGAAAAAGATCGAGCAAATTGAATTCTACGGCGGCCAAGCGCATCTTGTGGACCGCTCAGATGAAATTTACGATGAGTCTCGCCGTTTAGCAGAAGAATTGAATGGTCACTACATGGATCAATTTACTTACGCTGAGCGCGCAACCGACTGGCGTGGTAACAACAACATCGCGAACTCGATTTTCAATCAAATGCAGATGGAAGATCACCCAGTTCCGGCTTGGGTAGTAATGAGCCCAGGTACTGGCGGTACTTCAGCGACGATTGGCCGTTTCATTCGCTACCAACAACATGAAACTAAGCTTTGTGTTGTGGACCCTGAGAACTCTGTATTCCACGAATACTTCCAAACAGGCAATACGAACGTGAAAGGTAGTACATTCAGCAAGATTGAAGGCATTGGTCGCCCACGAGCAGAACCAAGCTTCATTCCTGGTGTGGTTGACGAAATGCGTAAAATCCCAGACGCAGCAAGTATCGCAACGACACATTGGTTATCTGACATTCTTGGTCGCAAGGTCGGCGCATCAACCGGGACTAACATGTACGGTGTGCTTCAATTAGCCAGTGAAATGAAAGCACGTGGAGAAAAAGGTTCTATCGTGACTTTGCTATGTGACAGCGGTGAGCGTTACCTAGATACTTACTTCAATGACGAGTGGGTAAATCTGAATATCGGTGACCTACAACCTTATGCAGCGAAGTTAGAAGCTTTCTCGCAAACGGGTGAGTTGGCTTAAGTTCAAAACCGATAGTTCGAAATAGAAAAGAGCCCTTGATGGGCTCTTTTTGTTTATTCATTCTATTAGTCAGCCACTAACGAGAACAAATTACTCTGGCTTCTGCTTCGCTTCAAATGCCGCGAGTTGTTCAGGCGTCGCTTTTGGTTGATGGTTTTGTTTCCACTCATCGTAAGTCATGCCGTATACACGCTCACGAGCGTCATCGATATCCAAGTCTAAGCCTTGTTGCTCTGCTTCCGCTTTGTACCATTTACTGAAACAGTTTCGGCAGAAGCCAGCCAAGATCATCAGATCGATGTTCTGCACATCTTTATTGTTATCTAGGTGTGCTAGCAGGCGACGAAAGGTTGCTGCATCCAGCTTATCTTGTTCTTCTTGAGAAAGATCTTTGTATTTAAATTCAGCCACTTTACTTTCCTTTATTCGATTTATTGTATTAATTCGTTGAGCTCTGTTTGTTATACAAAAAAAGCCTGCAATTCGCTAGGAGCAAACGCAGGCTTTTCAATATTGTTACACTATTCCGTGTTCATTAATCGTGCGTGTTCATTAACCGTGAGAGGTTCTTCCCACGTTGTCATGGCTAAGCTCTTTATTAAGTTCCGCTTCCACGTGACCCGGAGAGCGTGTTGATCCTGAAATCAGTCGGTACATCGCAGGGATAACGAACAGAGTTACCAATGTCGCGAAGCCCATACCGAAGAAGATAACCGTACCCACTGCCACTCGGCTTTCATAGCCTGCGCCCGTTGAAGTAATCAATGGAATTGCACCAGCCAGCGTCGTGAATGCCGTCATCATGATTGGACGTAAGCGTCGAGCAGAAGCATCAATGATCGCCTTTTCAAACTCAATACCACGGTCACGAAGTTGGTTAGCAAACTCTACGATCAAGATACCGTTTTTGGTTACCATACCGATCAACATGATCATACCAATCTGGCTGTAGACGTTGAGCCCTTGACTCATCAGCACCAAGCCTAAGAAGCCACCGAAGATACCCATAGGTACGGTGAACATCACCACCAGCGGGTTAATGAAGCTTTCAAACTGCGCGGCCAGTACCAAGTATGCGACCAGCATCGCTAGCGCAAACACCACTAGGATACTTGATTGGTTCTCTTTAAAGTCTTTTGACTCGCCAGAGTAGCTCACTGAAATATCACCCGGTAGCTGTTCAATCGCTTGTTCATCAAGGAAATCGAGCGCGTCACCCAGCGTGTAACCTTCCATTAGGTTCGCTTTAATGGTCACCGATTTCTGCTTGTTGTAGTGCGACAAACGAATCGATGAAGCCACTTCTTCAATGTGCGTCAGCGTATCAAGTGTAACCAGCTCACCAGACTGAGTTCGCATGTAGATTTGGCTTAGATCGTTCGCGTTGTTGAAGCTGTTTTCATCACCACGCAGATACACGTCGTACTCTTCACCACGGTCAACGAAGGTCGTTTCACTGCGGCCGCCAAGCATGATTTCTAACGTATCTGAAATGTCTGAAACGCTAACACCTAGCTCTGCTGCACGCTGCTTATCTACGGTTACCAATAGCTCTGGTGTTTTCTCAGAGTAATCGATGTCCGCACCTTCCATCATTGGAGAGTCTTCAGCGGCTTGCTTTAAGAGCTCTGCCCACTTTTGAAGTTCAGTGTAATCAGAACCGCCAAGTACGAACTGTACTGGCTCACTTGAACCACCTTTAAAGCCCGGCATGAAAGGGAATACGCGCACATCTGGAATACCAGCTAGTGACTTACGAACTTCATTAAGTGCTTCTTGCGCGGTCACGTCACGCTCGTCCCAGTCTTCTAGGATCATGATTACGAAGCCCGTTTGGTCACCCGCATTACCACCAAACGCTGGTGATTGAATACTGAATGACTTCAAGAAGCCCTGACCAAGCAATGGCATTAAGCGTTCTTCAACGATGTCCATGTTGGCAGACATACGGTTGTAACTGGTTGCATCGGCACCACGAACAAACGCAAATATAACACCACGGTCTTCTTGTGGCGTCAGTTGCGACGGCACTTGTTGCATCAAGCCATAACTACCGCCCATACACGCGATAATGATGATTGGAGCGGCCCAACGCCAGTTAAGAGCACGGCGCAATACCGCGCGGTATCCAGACTCAAGCTTGCCAAATACGCGCTCGACAAACAAATTGAAACGGTTTGGTTTAACGTTCGCTTTAAGGATCTTACTGCCTAGCACTGGCGTTAGCGTTAATGCGACTAGCGACGAGAAGATCACCGACATCGCAAGCAATACAGAAAACTCGGTAAACAATAGGCCAACCATGCCGTCCATGAACGAGATTGGTAGGAATACCATTACCAATACAAGCGTTGTTGCGATTACCGCGAAGCCTACTTCACGAGTACCTTTATAGGCAGCAAGCAGCGGTGACTCACCACGTTCGATATGGTGGAAAATGTTCTCAACCACCACGATCGCATCATCGACCACCAAACCAATCGACAGGATAAGTGCCATCAGGGTAATCAGGTTGATGGAGAAACCGAAGTAGTACGCGGCAATAAACGACGAGATCAGAGATACAGGTACGGTTACCGCTGGAATAAGTGTTGCACGTGCTTGACCAATAAAGATGTAAAGCACAAGGATAACCAAGCCACCCGTGATAAAGAGTGTGCTGTATACCTCTGAGATTGAACGGTCAATAAAGACTGTTGAGTCATAATCGACAGCTAAACGAGTACCGTCTGGCAAGAACTTTTGAATTGCTTCGACTTCTTTATGGACTAAGTCAGCCACCTCAAGTGGGTTCGCATCTGACTGAGGCACGATACCCATACTTACGTTAACAACGCCGTCACTCTTAAAGGTCGAGTTCTCGTTTTCTGCGCCAATGTAAACATCCGCTACGTCTTTCAAGTAGATAGGTGTGTTATCAGAGGCACGTTTAACGACTAGGTATTCGAAATCTTCAGCTTCAGTGTAAGAACGAGCAGTACGAACCGACATCACAATCGCATCGTTACGTACTTCACCACCCGGGCTTTCAATGTTCTCACTGTTCAACGCAGATGTGATGTCGGAGGTAGTAACACCACGACCCGCCATCTGCGCAGGTTTCAGCTTGACGTACATTACTTTGTACAAGCCACCTGAGATATCCACCGAGCTCACGCCAGAAATCAAACTAAAGCGGTCAATCAACACACGTTCGGTGTAGTCGGTTAACTGCGTTCGGTCCATCTCTGTCGAACTTAAGTTGATGTAGACCGAAGCTTCACCACTACCATTGTTCTTATAAACAATTGGGTCGTCGGCTTCATCGGGCAATGAACGCTGCGCACGAGCTACAGCATCACGAACATCACTCACACCGGTATTGAGGTCGTAACCAAGCTCAAAAGTAATCGTGATACGCGACATACCGTTACGCGTTGTGGATTCGATCTCATCGATACCACTGATGCCGGATAACTGGTCTTCAAGGTTGGAGGTTATTTGGCTTTCAATGATGGTGGCAGACGCACCCTCATAACGAGTACTGATCGATACTACCGGGCTTTCAATATCTGGCATCTCACGAACCGCGAGCTTATTGAAAGAGACAATACCAAACACAACCAATAGTAGGCTCAATACGACGGCCGCTACTGGTCTCTTTACAGAAACATCAGATAACAACATTAGTTAGCGCCTTCTTGTGCTTTTTTATCACTTGCTGCATCAGCTGGGCGATTAACGGCAAGCTCTTGAACCAAGACGCCGTCACGCATGTTCACGATACCTTGCACCACGATCTTCTGGCCAATTTCGATGCCTTTGTCGATCACGACTTCGTTATCGATACGTGCCCCAAGGAAAACTTCTGTACGAGTTGCTTTATTATCTTCGTCGATAACATAAACGAAACGCTTCGTACCTGAATACTCAAGCGCTTGAACTGGAATGATTGGCGCTTCCACTGGTGGGAAGTCCATATCCGCCGCCACTAACATACCTGGCTTTAGATAATCATTATTGTTGTCGAAGTGGATTCGAACTCGAAGGTTCAAGGTTTCAGCGTTAATACGAGAATCAATGCCTACTACAGTACCAGTGAACTGAGTGTCGCCCCATGCGCTAGTGCGAGCCGTTACTTTCATACCTTTAGACAGTTTAGAAAGGTAGCGCTCCGGGATCTGCAGATCTAATTGCATTACCGATAGGTCATCTAAGGTCACGAGTTCAGTACCTGCTGTCACCATTTTACCGCGGCTAAAGTCGATAAAACCAACAGTGCCCGAGAATGGCGCGCTGATGTGAAGATCTTTCAGATTGGCATTTGCAGCAGCTAAACGAGCGTTGGCAATCTCTACGTTCGTTTTCTGAGCGTCAATTTCAGTTTGCGTGATCGCGTTACGTTTCACTAGGCGTTGAAATTCCGCTAGCTTACGTTGCTCGTCTTTTAGATAAGCTTGCGCTTCTGCAACTGCCGCTTTTGCTTTGTCATCGTCGAGTTGAACCAACATCTGTCCTTTAGTGACATCTTGATTGGCTTTAATGTTGATAGAGTCCACTCTGCCAGCCACTTCAGAAGTGATCATTACCGATTGCTCGGCTTCTAGCTTACCGACCAACGAAAGAGATTGGCTAACTTGGTGAATATCAACCTGCTCAGTAACAACAGTGACAGTGCTTGGGCCCATACGTTTAGCGAGTACGGCTGGAGACGCCATAAGAATAGACAAGCTAAGCAGGGTTAAAACAGATTTACGCTTCATAATAATGGTCTGCAAGTAAGTTTATACCAATCACAGTGAGTAAGTGGTCAGAAATAGCGTAGGGAAAAGGCTTGAGAACAAGGCAGCTCTTTTCAACAGATAGTTTCGATAAGTAGTTATTCTACAATCAAAATATCTGACGCTGTTCTCGAGCATTTTAGCAAGCTAGAATGACAAGTTACTTACTACGATAGGTATTATTATCTATAAATGAAATTAACTGTATTCTATCAACTGATGAATGCTGTAACGTCAAGAAGTGTAAATCTAGATTAAATTCCATTTACGTTTCATCACGTTTTAGACACATTGAACACAATACAGAAAGCCTGTCACCTCAAGGTGTTACCTATCAGTACGTAAACCTTAGTACAGATGTTCACTTCACGAGCAATATGCGTACTTTTCGCCATCTTTGCCCAAAAAGGCAGCATTTAACACAAAACCATAAGAAAAACCCTTTACAGGTTTAGCGTGTTTGCTATGATGCGCTCCGCACTTGAGAGATGCGTTGGGAAAAACATCTCTTTAGCCTATCCATTATGAGTTAGGAAAAAACACCCTGGAGGGGTTCCCGAGTGGCCAAAGGGAGCAGACTGTAAATCTGCCGGCACTGCCTTCGATGGTTCGAATCCGTCTCCCTCCACCATATTCTTCTTACCTCTTTCGAGAGTTAAGAGAACAACCTGATTGATGGGCTTATGGGAAAACATCAATTTAGGCTTACTTTGTGAAGAGTAAGACACACCCTGGAGGGGTTCCCGAGTGGCCAAAGGGAGCAGACTGTAAATCTGCCGGC
>NZ_JBFSUV010000007.1:0-92664 GCF_041467515.1 Vibrio sp. 10N.247.311.12 | reverse complement strand
ACTGCCTTCGATGGTTCGAATCCGTCTCCCTCCACCATATTCTCCTTAATTGGAAAATCGAAAAGCCAACTCATTGAGTTGGCTTTTTTCGTTTCTGAGCTTTATCTCTTACTAAACGTGTCTTCTAAAACAACCCTCAACTTCCTAAACACTAACCCGCTCCTACAAATAACTAAGCGATCTAGCCCATTCAAACATCAGTGATCCCATACTTCTGCATGACGCTCACAAGCCAGATAAGCAGCGCAGCCTAAACAATGGGTCGATATATGTTCTTCGCATTCGTTCGCAATTATCTGTTTCTGCTGCAAAGTAACCTCAGGCTCCAATACGGGTTCAAAGAACTTTGTCATTACTCATTACATCCAAATAAAATCAGTTAGTTAGTCTCAGGTTAATCCAATCTTTAACTAAGATACATATCATTAGACGCAAAAAAGCCCCTGCTGATTTCTCAGCAGGGGCTTTCTATTATTTGGTGTTATTCCGAATAACTACATCCTATTGATGTTGAGTTAAATCCTGGAATTAACCTTGAATACCAACAATTAACCATGGTGCATTGTTAGTTGTTAGGTCACGCTCTAGATGCCAGATATCAGTGATATCTTCTTCAACGCCATCCGCTGTGTCACGGTAACGACCGCTAAACTGAAGGCTTAGCTGTGCTTTGCTACCATCGTGGTCTGCGCGAACGATTTCAGCATCAACGTACATTACGTCTGTATGCTGATCACCGTCTAGCTTATTACGCTCAGCTTTTAGGTCTTCAAATAGGCTTGGAGATACGTATTCTTCAATCGTGTTTAGCTCGTTGTGATTCCATGCACCTTGCAGTGTACGGTAGTGCTCACGAGAACCATTGATGAATGCCGCTTGATCAAAGCCCGGTGGGTAGTTATGTGGAACATCGCTTTGTGCACCAAAACCGAAACCACCAGCAGCGCCTTGTGATTGAGGTTGTGTTTGCTCGAAGTTATGAACATTTGGTTGTTGCTTAGGTTGTTCAAACTTGTTCTGACCCATGCCGCCGAATGCTGGCTGTTGGCCACGTGCATTCTGCTGATTCATTGAGCCCTGCTTCGCGCCCAACATTCCGCGTAGGAATTTAAACGCTAGGAAAGCAATCAGACCCATAATCAGAATATCCATGAACTGGATACCTTCAAATGCGCCACCAAAGAATGCAGCTAAAAGACCACCAGCAAGTAAACCACCTAGCAGACCGCCCATAAGGCCTTTCTTGCTAGAGTTAGCTGCTGTGTTCTTACCTGTTTGATCTTGACGGATCGAATTCGTGTTTTGTTGTTTTGGTGCTGGAGCCGTTTTAAAGCTTTTGCCAAATGACTTACCACCACCAAACTTTTTCGCTTCCGCGATTGGCGTCACCGCGACTGTTACCAACAGGATCGCGACTAGTGAGAAAAATCGTTTCATTATTATCCTTTATAGGTTTTTTATCTTTCGACACCTTAATCATACTCGTTAACAAAGAACAATGAAATATTCACGACGTTTACACATGTATCATAATATTGCGGCTATTAATTGATTACTAAACTAGCGAAGGGATTGACGGCACTCAAGGGCAGCATTAAAATATTGAACGATGTTCATTTAATAGAAAGTACCCATGGCAAGACGAAACGATCATACTCGCGAACAATTAGTGCAATTAACCTTAAAAACGGTAACCGACTTCTTAGAAGAGCACTCTTATCACGAGCTAAGTCTACGTAAAATCGCCAATATGATTGGTTATGTTCCAAGTACCTTGGTGAATGTATTCGGCAACTACAACCTATTGCTATTGCATGTTGTTGCTCAAACATTAGATGAACTGGCGTCAGAATCCGCTGCAGCTGTTGAACAATCGAGCAACCCTCAACAAGCTCTATTCAACCTTGCCTACTGCTACCACGATTTTGCACAGAGACACCCTCACCGTTGGCAACTTATCTTTGAGCACAACATGAACGGTGAAAACCTTCCTGAATGGCAATCGAACCGCATCGATAGAATGACAGGCATGCTAGAGCAGTTGCTAGTAGCGATTGCTCCTGAACATACGAAAAGCGAAGTCGTTAAAGCCAGCCGTGTATTATGGTCTGGAGTACACGGAATTACTCTACTTAGCGTTGATGATAAATTTTTCGCCTCTGAGCCTATTGATGGTAAAGAGCTGATCAATAACCTAGTCTCAAACTACTTAACCAACTGGTAATCATCCAAGGAAAGACAATGAACAACAGCAGCCAATCTTCGCTGTTAACGCAAAAAAGGTTCCTACCCTACTTTATTACCCAATTTCTAGGAGCCTTTAACGACAACATATTCAAAAATGTCCTGTTACTGTTTGTTGCTTTCGCAAGCGTAGACACGCTGCCTATTTCCACCAATCTATTCATTAATTTGGCCGCTGGCCTTTTTATTTTACCCTTCTTCCTATTCTCTGCTTTAGCCGGTGTACTGGCTGACAAATACGAAAAATCGTGGTTTATCCGTAAAGTTAAGCTCCTCGAAGTAGTGATCATGTCACTGGGTGCGGTCGGTTTTATCTACGAAAGCTACGGAATATTACTTCTGCTCCTGTTCCTTATGGGAACGCAGAGTGCTTTCTTTGGTCCGGTGAAGTATGCCCTGCTTCCACAGCAGTTAGAAACAAAAGAACTGGTATCTGGTAACGCTCTCGTCGAGACAGGTACATTCTTAGCGATCCTGATTGGTACTCTAGGCGCAGGCATCATTGCATCTGAAGAAGGCGCGAAGCTCATTGCTGCGGTGTGTATTGTTTCGTTCGCCGTGCTTGGCTATGTATCAAGCTGCTTTATCCCACAAGCGCCAAGTAATGCACCAGACCTTAAAGTAAAGTGTCAACCTGTAAAACTGACCCGCGCGACACTGGCGATTGCAAAAAAAGACCGCCCGACCTTTCAAGCACTGATGTCTATCAGCTGGTTCTGGTTCCTTGGTGCGGCTTACCTAACTCAGTTTCCCAACTTCACTAAACTGCATCTAAACGGCACTGAAAGCTCCGTCGCCTTTTTACTGGCACTATTCTCGGTAGGCATTGCAATCGGCTCTTTAGCTTGTGATAAGTTATCTAATCACCGAATTGAAATCGGCATCGTGCCAATGGGCAGCTTAGGTATCTCGATCTTCGGTCTTCTGATGGCGATATCCATCCCGGAGTCTTTGCCTGACTTTAGTTCTTTCCATCAATTCGTAACCTACTCAGAGCTGTGGCCACTGTTTGCTTACCTTCTGCTTCTGGGTATCTCTGGCGGTGTCTTTATTGTTCCTCTGTATTCACTGATGCAGTTACGTGCCAAGCCCGACGAGCGTGCCCAAGTGATTGCCGGGCTCAATATCTACAACTCACTGTTCATGGTGGGAAGTGCGGTATTAGGTATTGTTTGCCTTAGTGTTCTAGATCTTTCAATTCCGCAGCTGTTTATCTTGCTCGCTGTGGGCAACACTTTGGTGATGCTGTACCTGTTTTATCAGGTGCCTATCTACGCTTTCCGCTTCTTTACGTGGGTGGTCACTCACACCATGTACAGAGTTAAACATAAGAACTTACATCACCTGCCAGAAAAGGGCGGTGCGTTGATTGTCTGCAACCATGTGAGTTATATGGATGCACTGCTGCTGAGTGCGGTTTGCCCTCGCTTGATCCGTTTTGTGATGGAAGAGGATTACACCAAGTTGCCGCCAATTCGACGCTTCTTGAAAAGAGCTGGGGTGATTCCAATCTCCGCGACCAACCGCAACTCGATTCGAAACGCTTTCAAAGAAGTAGAGCGTGCCCTGCATGAAGGTCACATCGTGTGTATTTTCCCAGAAGGAAAGCTCACCTCTGATGGCGAAATGGCTGAGTTCATGCGTGGTATGGAGCTGATCATCAAACGTTCCCCTGTCCCAGTGATTCCTATGGCTCTTAAAGGATTATGGGGTAGCTACTTTAGTCGTTACAAAGGCCGTGCCTGCAAAGGGTTACCCACTCGCTTCTGGACTAAGCTAGAGATAGAAGCTGGCGAGCCGATTTCACCTAAACAAGCCTCTTGTGAAACGCTTCGACAGTCAGTCTCTGACCTTCGCGGATCATTACGCTAGTTAACCAGCCCTTTATTCATATCAGTTGAACAAGCGTTAAGTTTTCCTTAACGTTTGTTCAATTCATTTAGACTTACTTATCATTTTATTGAACGTATAGTGGTCTCATCACAATAACGCCACAACAAAACAAGACTCTAAATACAATGAACCTAAAAAAGTCCGTTCCATTTTATCTTGCTGCACTGTTTTGCTTAACGCCTTGGGTTAGCTCACCGACAGCCCTGGTTATCGGTTTCCTGCTTGCTAGTTTAGGATTAGTCCCTGAACACTTGGAAGTCGGCAAGCTTACCAAAAAGCTACTGGCCTACTCTATTGTTGGCTTGGGTTTTGGTATTCAGTTTGAAAAAGCATTAGCAGTAACAGGCGATGGTATTGGGCTCATTGTAACGACGATTATCGGTACATTAGTCATTGGTTGGTTCTTGGCGAAACAAATGGGGCTAGACCGCACTACGGGCTATCTTATATCTTCTGGTACCGCGATTTGTGGTGGTAGCGCGATAGCAGCAGTGGCACCCGCGATCAAAGCAGACGATGAACAGATTGGCTTGGCATTAGCCACCGTATTCGTGTTGAACTCGGTTGCTCTATTCTTATTCCCGATGATTGGTCACGCGCTTGAACTCAGCCAACAAACATTTGGTACTTGGGCAGCTATTGCGATTCACGATACGTCTTCTGTAGTAGGTGCAGCTTCAGCGTATGGCGAAGAAGCACTGACGACAGCGACAACATTGAAGCTCGCTCGCGCACTTTGGATCATCCCAATCGCTTTAATTAGTGCGATGATCTTCAAGAACGATCAAAAGAAGATTACGGTTCCCTACTTCATTTTCTTCTATTGCGCCGCTATCGCGGTGAGTGACTTACTGCCACAATTTGAGATGGTCTATCAAGGAATCTTTGATGTGTCTAAGCGAGCACTGGTCGTGTGTTTGTTCTTAATTGGCTGTGGTATTTCAGTTGAGAAGTTAAAAGCGGCAGGGCCGAAACCACTGATGTTTGGTATTACAATGTGGGTCATGATCTCAACGGGTTCATTGGCGTGGTTAACTCTCGCCTAGCCTGCAAATAAACACTTTAGATGATTGTCTGGTTACCTAGACACTCGGGTTAGCGAGCAGAAAAACAAAAAGGCAAAGCTCCAATGGGCTTTGCCTTTATCGTTTGTGGTAAGGGTATTCTTTGTTGTAACAATCACGAATCAAACAGGGGCTTATCACTCTTCTTGCTCTCTCTTTTCATTAAAACAAGTACCACAACCAACACAAATGCGGTGAGCTCAGCCAACGAACGAGTCAACCCCGATGAGATGATCGCTTGGCCTATCTGCAGTAAAACCGCAATGATGAGGGCAATTTTCATAATAAGACCTTATTCTATAATCCGTTATTTATATGGCTTATTATGATGGATGGTTATAAAGATAATAAATTCTGTTTTGAACTATCTAATTGCTAAATTAACTAACCTAACGCAACTGCCCTTCTAACCACTTAATAAAGGTTCTTACCTTAGGTCGTTTTTCCGTGCCTAACGGGCAGATTAAGTCATACCCTTGGTCTGTATCCATGCTCGGATAAGGTGTTATGAGCTCGCCAGTCTGAACATACTGCTTAACAAAATGATAGCGCCCCATCGCGACACCGATATTGCTGAGGGCACTTCTTACGCCCATATCCCGGTGGCTCACACAGTAAAATTGCTCAAACAAGTTCACATCTAAGCCGTGGTGTTTAATCCAACGCTGCCATACATCTGACCCTAGTGCATGAATGAAATTAATCCGGTGCAGCGATTCTAAGCCATCATCAAAGATGTCGTGTTCAGCCGCGTAACTCGGTGTACATACCGGAATATACTTTTCACCAAACAGGCGCTGTCGATGCATGTCTTTGAGATTTTCAGCACCATAGTAAATAGCGACATCGAGATGATTTTGATGAAAATCCTGCTCTTCTTGCGAGAAAATATTGAGATTAAACTTTGGGTATCGCTGTTTAAAATCAGCCAACCTCGGCAGTAACCAACTGTTGGCAAATGCAGGACTGGTACCGATATTGATCTGTCCATACAAGTCTGTGTTGGTAATGTCTTCGATCTCACCAAAAATAGAGCTTAACGACTTGGATAACGTTCGTTGAAAGCGCTGACCTTCTTCCGTTAGTTCCAGTTTACGAGTCCCTCGCACAAACAAGTTAAATCCGAGTTCACCTTCTAACACTTTGATTCGATGGCTAACGGCTCCCTGAGTCAAATGCAACTTTCTAGCCGCTAGCGTAAAGCTCATTTTCTCTGCAGTAACATTAAAAGTATGAAGATTTCTAAGTAAAGATTGATGGTTAGCCATACGAACTCATGCATTAAAAATTTTAATTCATACTACTACCCGTTTCGTTTGTTTGCATTAAGAAATAAGTTTTTAATAACCGCAGTTACTTAAAATCCTGCCTCGATCAATATTTGACTCCATACGTTGACGAGCAGAAACATTAAAAAAATTAATTACAAACTTAGGGGCACATATGAATATACTCGGGTATATGCAAAAAGTAGGTAAGGCATTGATGGTTCCCGTAGCCACACTGCCAGCTGCAGCAATCCTTATGGGGATCGGCTATTGGTTGGATCCTGTTGGTTGGGGTTCTGAAAGTATCTTAGCCGCATTCTTGATCAAATCTGGTGGCGCGATCATCGACAACATGGCGGTTCTATTCGCGGTGGGTGTCGCATTTGGTTTGAGCCGTGATAAGAATGGTTCTGCGGCACTGTCTGGCTTTGTGATGTTCCTCGTCGTCACCACGCTACTTGCTCCGGGCTCTGTTGCTCAGTTAATGGATGTTGAACTCAGTGAAGTGCCTGCGGCATTTGGCAAAATCAGCAACCAATTCGTAGGTATCATTGTGGGTATCATCTCTGCTGAGATCTACAACCGCTACTCAACGGTTGAACTTCCTCAAGCTCTAGCGTTCTTCAGCGGTAAGCGTTTGGTTCCTATCCTGACCTCAATCGCAGGTATGGCTCTCTCTTTTGCTCTACTTTACATCTGGCCAGCTGTTTACGACGCTCTGATCGTTCTGGGTATTAAACTAGAAAGCATGGGTGCGGTGGGTGCTGGTCTGTTTGGTTTCTTCAACCGTTTGTTCCTATCAGTAGGTATGCACCACGCTCTTTACCCTGTGTTCTGGTTCGACGTTGTTGGTATTAACGACATTCCAAACTTCTTAGGCGGCGCGCAATCTATCGCTAACGGTACGGGTATTCCAGGTAAAACTGGCATGTACCAAGCGGGCTTCTTCCCTATCATGATGTTTGGCCTACCAGCAGCAGCATTGGCGATGTATCACTGTTCTGATGCGAAAAACAAAAACCAAGTATTCGCAATCATGCTTGCGGCAGCTATGGCTTCATTCTTCACGGGTATCACAGAGCCACTAGAATTCAGCTTCATGTTCCTAGCACCCGTGTTGTTCCTACTGCACGCAGTATTAACAGGCCTATCGCTTTACATTGCAGCAAGCATGGAATGGATGGCAGGCTTCGGCTTCTCTGCTGGTTTCGTTGACCTAGTACTATCAAGCCAAAACCCACTCGCGGTTAACTGGTACATGCTACTGGTTCAAGGTGTGGTGTTCTTCGCGCTTTACTACGGTATTTTCCGCTTCGCTATCATCAAGTTCAACCTACGTACTCCAGGTCGTGGTGAAGAGATGGAAGCAGAAAAAGAAACTGAAACGCCAGAAGCATTGGCTAACCTAACCAACAGCTACATTGAAGCGGTTGGCGGTGCAGACAACATTCTAGAAGTCGATAACTGTATTACTCGTCTACGCTTAACTGTGAAAGACTCAGGTGCAGCAGACAGCGAGAAACTGAAGAAACTCGGTGCGGCAGGTGTGGTACCGGTTGGGAAAGGTGGTCTACAAGTTATCATTGGTCTAGGTAAGGTAGATAAAGTCGCTGAACAAATGAAGAAGGCACTCGCTTAACGCCAAATCTCGAATGACACGATAAATAATTAGAATTTGTGACGGCTTCACCACCGTCACACCCCCCTGAAGCGCAATTACGACTAGTCACCGTGTATTGCGCTTCATTTTATTGCTCTTCGCTCTATTTAGAACGGGTCTGCTGTAACCACTGCGCTAATCCCGCTCTCGATACCTTAATACCTAACTGTTCTTGTTGAGGCATGCGGTAATACTCAATAGGGAACTTAAATCGCTCTAGGCTTCCTTGTAGCTGCTCTGCAAACCATTCTTTGGTTAGAACTTCATCACAGTCCACAATAGCTACTGGTCTAAAACCAAATTCGCTGTCTTCTATGGGCACAATAAAGGCTTGCTTAACTTCGGGCAGCTGGTTAAGTACTCGCTCAATTTCTTCGCAATGAATGTTCTCACCACCAGAAATAAATTGATTGTCGGCACGGCCAATAATCGACACTTGTTCGCCAACCCACTCACCAAGATCTTTGCTATCAAACCAGCCGTTGTTATCAACTAATGGCGTTAATTTACCTTGATAGTAATACCCAGAAGCGAGCGTCTCGCCGCCAATAAAGATACGTTGTTCTTCAATTTTTAGCTGGCGATGGTTAAGGACAAAACCGGCGGTGCAGCTGGCATCAACGGGCTTCGCGGTTACGGTTGAAGCCGCTTCGGTCATGCCGTATCCAAGCCATGTTTCGATGCCCATTTGTTGAGCTTCGAGCCCAAGTGCTTCTGGTATATGACTACCACCCAAAAGTACATGCGTTAAAGTAAGTGCTTGCTTACTCTTTAACAATCGATGTAGCTGAGTAGCGACTAATGAAGCGTGACTGCATTCTTCTATATCGGTTTCAAGCTGACCTGTGCCTATTTTGATGCAACCACCAGCCGCCAACCAACGATGAACTATCGCCAGTCCCGACACATGGTACATAGGTAAACTCAGTAACCAAGTGTCACCTTGTTGATAGCGAAACACCTCAAGCAGCCCTGACGCAGAACATAAGTGCTGCTCAAGTGTATGAACGACCGCTTTTGGGTTTCCGGTAGAACCTGAAGTGAATACGATGCTCGCTAGATTTTGCGGATTGAAATTGGATTCTTGAGGTGTCGTTATCTGCTCATCATCACCATCAAACTTCAGTTCACTTAGGCAAGGCAAGGTCACCAACTGAGTATTCAAATCGGCAGTCTCTGATTGCTCTATTCCGCTATTGCCCAAGAGCCAAAGGTAGCTCTGTTGATCTGCTTGATATAAGGAATCGAGCTTTTGCTTCAGGCGTAAACTAGGCTGAGGCATCGTAAACGCACAAACCACACCCAAATTGAGTGCGGCAAGATAAACAGGGATCACTTCAGCTTGATTCTTACCAACAATCGTCAGTACATCACCTTCAGATAGGCCTTGATGAGATAGCTGTTGTTGGTACTCACTAACCAACACAAACACTTGCTGCCAAGTATAAGTGCGGTGAGTGGTCACTAACGCTGGTTGAAGTGGGTTTTGCTGCGCCCACTTTACCCAGAGCGGGGGATGATTAGATTGTGGGCGCATCATATGATAACCAAAAATAGATTAAGAACTTGTTAAGCTAACTAAATAGCCATTCAAATAGCTCGGTCTAAGAAGACCAAATCAATTGTTGCTTTTCAAGCGTAGAGACAGGCAACTGACAGCCCGGCCAAGAAACCTCTAGCTGCTGCTTGAACAAGCCAATCGTATCCAACCCCGGCACTTCATTTGGCAAATATTGCTGCGCCAGACGAGCAATCTGAGTCAGACCTAGGCTCGACTCAATGCTTGAGCTCAATACAGGTTTCATTCCAAGCTTCTGTGCTCGCTCAATGATTGCCACGCAACGCTCGACAGAACCAATAAGAGTTGGCTTGATCACGACTGCTTTAACACCAGTAAGGTCGCTAAGATCAAATTCCGGGCTGCGCACCGCTTCTTGCAGTGTCTCGTCCCACGCAATCGCCACACCATGGTCAATGGCAAAGGCCAAACTGTCTTCTGGCTTTTGGCAAGGCTCTTCGATAAAGCTTATACGCTGGCGCATTGACGGCGAAATGTATTTAATGAATTGCTTCGCTTTCTCTGGCTTCCACGCACGGTTGGCATCAAGTCTTAGAGTCAAATCAGGGATCGACTCAAGGAATAAGCTAACCAACATGCCATCGCGAATCGCTTCGTAGAGGCCGACTTTCACTTTCGCGACCTTCTCGCCTACCATCTCATTCAATACAGGAATCAGTTCATCTGGATCGCCTGTACACAAAGGCGCCGCTTGGTAGTTACCTTGAGCGTTAAGATCGCCTCGCAATTCCATCATCGCCATTGAAAAGCCAAACGCGACAGAAGGATACAGCTCGTCGAAAGGCGTTTGAGGCTTATTGTGGCTCCAAAGCTCTAATTCGTGTTGAAGCTGAATGCCAGCTTGTTCGGCATCTTCTTGGCTAAAACCGGGCAAAGGCGCAACTTCGCCAAAACCAGTTTTACCATCACACTCAAGTTGGATGATATAGCCAACACGTTCGTTCAACTTATTGTCACGAAGAACCACACCACTATCCATAGGTAATTGATAACGGTAAAGTTTAGCGTGACGCTGAGAATTCACTGAGTTCATAAAGTTTCCTAAAAAACGGGGAACATCAAAACAAAACGAGCCGCTATTAGCGACTCATTTTGAAGAGGAGAAAGACTATGGATTACGCGGGAACTTGTCGAAGTCCGGTCGACGTTTCTCGTTGAATGCGTTGCGGCCTTCTTGGCCTTCCTCTGTCATGTAGAACATCATGGTTGCGTTACCAGCCAACTCTTGTAAGCCTGCTTGACCATCACAGTCAGCGTTCAGTGCCGCTTTCAAGCAACGCAGTGCCATTGGGCTGTGTTGAAGCACTTCACGACACCAACGAACTGTCTCTTTTTCTAGGTCAGCAACAGGAACAACGGTGTTTACAAGGCCCATGTCCAGTGCTTCTTGTGCATCGTAGAAGCGGCACAAGAACCAGATTTCACGTGCTTTCTTTTGACCAACGATACGAGCCATGTAAGAAGCACCCCAACCGCCATCGAAAGAACCCACTTTAGGACCCGTCTGACCGAACTGCGCGTTTTCAGCTGCAATAGTAAGGTCTGCCATCATGTGAAGTACATGACCGCCACCGACTGCCCAACCCGATACCGCTGCGATAACTGGTTTTGGACAAGTACGAATTTGACGTTGGAAATCAAGTACATTCAAGTGGTGCGTACCTGAGTCATCTTGGTAACCGCCGTAGTCACCACGGATACTTTGGTCACCACCAGAACAGAACGCCTTCTCACCAAGACCAGTCAAAATGATTACGCCAACTTTCTCGTCATAACGAGCATCAGCCAGTGCATTGATCATCTCTTTTACGGTTTGTGGACGGAACGCATTGTGCACTTGAGGGCGAGCAATCGTGATTTTCGCAATACCGTCATCAGACTTGTGGTATTGAATATCTTCATATTGACTGCTTTCATCGCGCCAGTTAACGGCTGCGTAAAGTTCTTCTTCTGTGATGCCTACTGTTTTAGCCATGATGATTCCCATTGTTCTATTAGAGAGCGCGACTAGCGTAGAGTCGCGACGGTGTTGCTCTGCTTTCTATAGCGCTTGATACGAGAGGTTCGCTCAGTCAGTTCATCAACGACTGGCGATACATTGGATGATCAGATTTGAAAACATCTCTGGTTGCTCAAAATGAACATTATGACCCGCGTAATCCACCTGACTATATTCAAAGCCACTATTCTCAGCTAGCTCCATGAATTTACGATCTTTTTCTCCACATACATAATGCAATAAATGCTCATGAGATTTCAATGTGGCACGTAAATCCGGTTGCTTAGCTAACGAAGTAGATAACAACATATTTGCTACGGATACTCCAAGGTTACCACTACGCTTTATGACCAAAGTTTGTCTTTGCTCATGATTTAGTGAAGAAAAGACGCTTTGTTGATACCAATCGTCTAAAACATCTTCAATCGACTGCTGTGCAAAGCGAACAGCCCATTGCGTATCGTGTACTAACCTTTGTGCTCTTTCTTCATCACATTCCAAGCCAAAGTTGCCACCTTCAATGATGACTTTCTCTAAGTTAAGAGTTTCGAAGCAAGGGCTTGTTACCCCATACATGGCAAGCCTTCCCCCCATAGAATACCCAATCACCACGATAGGATAATCGACAGGAACATCGTTGAGAGCCAGCTGAGATGTGATGCACTGAACTATCTTGGTACAGCAATGATCAAAGCCTACAGGGTCGATAAACCGGCTTTGTCCGTGTCCGGGCAAATCTATGCAAAGACGAGGAAAGTCTTCGAGGAAGGGGTGGCATGCACTCCAATCATCCCCGCTTCCGAGTAAACCATGTAAAAAAACAAGCAAAGGTTTGTCAGAAGATTCTTGTACTGCTGGGTAATAATTGGAGTAAAGCATGTAAAGTCCTTAGGCTAATGCCTCGGTGAGCATTGAGCTGAATTGCTTCAGCAAAGTAGACGCTTGTTCGGGAGGCGTCTTAACTTCTACGAGCAAGGTACCCTGACCCTGTTCAAAATGTTGTTCGATGAGCGTTTGATAGCAATTCAAGGTTTCTGGCGCCGCATAACCAAGATGGAATTGCGCAGCAGCATGTTCAAAATTGAAACCATGAGGCATTTGATATAGAGACTGTTTTTGTTGCTCAGGAACCGGCAAAAAATCAAAGATTGCCCCACCATCGTTATTGGTAACCACAATAACCATTGGTGTTGTGCTGTGAGTAAGTAGCGCCAGCGAATTTAGGTCGTACAACAAAGAGGTGTCACCAATCAGCATCATCAAAGGATTCTGGTTGGCTTTTATCACTCCCGCAGCCGTCGCCACCAAGCCATCAATGCCCGATGCACCGCGGTTGCTGTAGACTTGAGTCGCAGAGATTGATGACAGCATATCCACCAGCCTTACCATCAAGCTATTTCCCACAAAAAGCTCTCTGCCCTTAAGTCTAGACGACAAGTCAACGGCAACGCTCAACTCTGTCAGTTGGTCGTTATTAGAGATTTGCGCCAACGCTAACTGCTGAACCGTATTCGCGACTTTCGCCAAAGATGCCGCCCAGCCAGCATGTTCTCCCAACAGCGTTGGTAGATGTTGCTCTGATAACCAATGTTCGATATCAGCGACAATATGAGTTTGAGGCAGATGATCTTGATTAATACGATGTGCATCTGGTGAAACAACGATGTACTGCGATGAACAAAATGTGGCAGCTTGTTCTTTTACCCATTGGTTAAGACGCTTAGATACGATGCGCTCACCAAACTGGATAATAAAATCACACTGACTAAGCTGTGCTTTGGCTGCGTCACTTTGCATCCATAAATCATAGTGTTTCCAGTCACTACTGACACCCGATTGAGGGTCACAGAATACTGGCCAGCCCAAAGCTGTCGCAAACTGCTTGGCTTTAATTGCAGCTTCATTCTCGATAGAACCAATAATCACTGCGCCTTTACGAGCGACATAATCACTTGCTGAGACAGGCTGAGCGATTAAATGACTGGGCAAATAAGTGGACGAGTAAAGGCAGGTTGAAGCTCTCCAAGCTGCCACGCTCTTTGTATAATCCGCATACATCTCAGCACTACTCTTAGAATAGAGCGGCTCTGGGAACGGACAATTGATATGAATCGCACCGCCAACATTGCGTTGTTTCGCAAGCGCGCTATCAACCGATGTTAGAAGCCAATTCAATGAAATCTGTGTGGTTGGGCTTGGCAGGTTTAAAGCACTTTCTACATGGGAAGAAAAGATACCATGCTGCTGAATCGCTTGATTGGCACCACAGTCGACCAAGTCGATGGGCCTATCAGAGGTTAGCAAGATCAGCTTCTCTCGGGTCAGCCCAGATTCAGCCGTCGCAGGAAGCAAATTCGCCACAGCGGTTCCTGATGTCACAACCACCGCAACGGGTTTGTTGCTCGCTTTAGCTAAACCTAAAGCCAAGAAGCCAAGCCCGCGCTCATCAAAGTGCGTATGTAAGGTTAGCTTAGAGTTAGCTTCGGCTTCGAGTGTTAATGGTGTTGAACGAGAGCCTGGCGCGATGCAAACATGTTCAACACCGCTGCGGGCAAGCTCTTCAAGTAATGTGTTACACCAAACTCTGTTTAATACAGCTTGGTCGTGATTCATGACGCCACACCTAATGGTGGGTGATCAGAAATGAGACTGAGCAGAGTCGACATCTTCTTATTCAGCTCTTGCCACTCATGTTCGGCAACCGATCCCGGCACGATCCCCGCGCCAGCAAACAGTTGTACTTGATCGTTTACAATCAAGGCGCTTCGAATCGCCACGCAGAATTCCGCTCGCTGATGACTGATATAGCCTACAGAGCCTGCATACCAACCTCGTGCAAACGGTTCGTGTTCAAGAATGAAATCCATCGCCTCTTTACGAGGTAAACCCGCCACCGCAGCAGTTGGCTGTAAGGCAGCAAGCAACTGCACACCATTAACGCCATTGTTGAGCTGAGCATGGATATTGCGCTTCAAATGCTGCACCTTACGCAAGCGCACTAGACGCGCATCCTTTTCAACATGGACCGTTTGAGAATGAGGAGTGAGACGCTCAATGATGTCGTCGACCACATACTGGTTCTCATTGAGGTTTTTGCTGTCTTGAGAAAGCCAGTTGGCCAGTTCCATATCCTCAGTAGCGTTCTCTCCGCGACCAATGGTTCCAGCAAGCGCCTCGGTATCGAGCTCCGTACCATGGCGACTATATAAGCGCTCTGGCGTCGAGCCAATGAAACTGTGTTTAGAATCCAGCACCAACATAAAGTGGAAACTGTGGTGATTTTGCAGATAGCTGGCTTTAAGTAATTGAGCTGCGCAGATAGGCGCATCGAGCTGCAATGTAGTTTTTCGCGCTAAAACGACTTTTTTGTACTCTTCGTCGCTAATGCCTTGCAGCACTTTATCGACAAGGTTGCCCCACAGCTCTCTCTCTGGAACGTGATTAATTTGTTCAATATGGGCAGACAAAGGCGCCAATATCGCGGCTTCTACAGAAAGCTTATTCAAAGCATTAATAGAAGAAACGCGATCAGGGGACAAGTTAACCGCCAGCGACCAAGTATTGTCAAAGCGGATCAATTCAACCTGAGGAAGGAAGAAAAACGATTCCATGCAGCGGCGGTTCTTTGCGGTGTGCCCGTCAAACGAGCGTCCACCCCAGATTCGTTGGTCTTCACCAAGAATCGCGTACGCGGGTGCAGGATCTGAAAACGTATGTAACTGTCCGAGCGCAACAACCTCTTCACGAGTGTCGCGTGACTGCCAGTAGAACTTAGGAAAGAGCGGTTGAGCATGAAGCCATTCTATAAATGCAAACGATGGTTTTTGCGTTAGAACTTCAACACAACGAACTTCGCTTGCTTGGGCATTTTGTACTCGCTCAATCAAAGCGGAGATAGTTTGCTGGAAATGTGACAAATCGACCTCGTTCACATCTAAATTATTATTATATTAGTTTGATACTTTATGGGCAGTACCCACTTAGATCAAGAATGTACTATATCTTTTCAACATTCCTGTGATTTTAAGCGATCCCGCCCCTTTATTCATCTTAGCCAATAACCAAGAAAGCGATTAATTAAAATTTAGAAAAGAGTGACAACAAAAAGGCTAAACGTGACACTGAAATGCGACATTCATCAGATTTTTATTCTATCAAACACCATTTTGCGGTACTTTAATAAAGTATTTAAATTAATTTCAGGAAATCGGCAATGCAAAATATCGGGATGTCGTCAAAACTCAACAGCGTATGCTACGAAATCAGGGGGCCTGTACTCAAACATGCTAAGCGCATGGAAGAAGAAGGGCATAAAATACTGAAGCTTAATATTGGTAACCCCGCCCCATTTGGTTTTGACGCCCCTGATGAAATCCTTGTTGACGTAATCCGTAACCTACCGACATCTCAAGGTTACTGCGACTCAAAAGGCATCTATTCAGCCCGCAAAGCGGTTGTTCAGCACTACCAGAAAAAAGGCCTACGTAACCTTGATGTAGAAGACGTTTACATTGGTAACGGCGCATCAGAGCTTATCGTTATGTCTATGCAAGCGCTACTGGATAATGGTGATGAAATCTTAGTTCCCGCTCCGGACTACCCACTATGGACAGCGTCTGTTGCGCTTTCTGGTGGTACACCGGTTCACTACATGTGTGATGAAGATGCTGATTGGTATCCAGATTTAGACGACATGCGCGCAAAGATCTCACCAAAGACGCGCGGCATCGTTCTTATCAACCCGAACAACCCAACAGGCGCGGTATACAGCCGTGATTTCCTATTACAAGTGGTTGAGATTGCTCGTGAGCACGGTTTGATCATCTTCGCCGATGAAATCTACGACAAAGTACTTTACGACGGTGCGGTACACACTTCAGTGGCAACGCTTGCTGAAGACGTATTAATGGTCACGTTCAACGGCCTATCTAAAGCTTACCGTGTATGTGGTTTCCGTGGTGGTTGGATGTTCTTAACAGGCCCTAAACACCTAGCGAAAGGCTACGTTGAAGGACTAGAAATGCTGGCCTCAATGCGTTTGTGTGCCAACGTTCCGATGCAACACGCTATCCAAACCGCACTCGGTGGCTATCAGAGTATCAATGAGCTGATTCTTCCAGGCGGTCGACTGCTTGAACAGCGTGACCGTGCATGGGAACTGATCAACAAGATCCCTGGCGTTTCTTGTGTGAAACCGAAAGGTGCAATGTACCTGTTCCCTAAAATCGACACCAACATGTACAACATCAAAGACGATCAGAAGTTTGTACTCGACTTCCTTAAGCAAGAGAAGGTGCTATTGGTTCAAGGTACGGGCTTCAATTGGCCGAAACCGGATCACTTCCGTATCGTGACTCTGCCGCACATCGAAGATCTAGAAATCGCAATTGGTCGTTTAGAGCGCTTCTTACAGACTTACAGCCAAGACGACCTCATCGAAGGTTAATGAGCACAAAGAAAGATGGCTACAATTTGCTGTTTTAAAAGACTTTAACTTGTATTCATTCACTTCTATGCTTAAAAGGCTCCTGTTTAGGAGCCTTTTTTGTATCCGCTGTCTCGTATCCCTGTGCAAACACAAGATACGAGTGGAGTATTGTTTATACCAATCACAGTAAGTAAGTGTTCAGAAATAGCGTAGGGAAAAAGCTTGAGAACAAGGCAGCTCTTTTCGACAAGCAGCTTCGATAAGTAGTTATTCTACAATCAAAAATTCTAACATAGTTATCGAGTTTTTTAACAAGCTAGGATGACCAGTTATTTACTACGATTGGTACTATAAGGACATTTATGAAACAGAGCCATTTTTTTGCCCATCTCGCACGCATGAAGCTAATTCAACGCTGGCCCCTGATGCGTTCGGTATCAAGCGAGAACATTTCAGAACATAGCCTACAGGTTGCTTTCGTGGCACACGCCTTGGCACTGATCAAAAACAAGAAGTTTGATGGTCAGCTTAACCCCGAGCACATTGCTCTGCTTGGCATGTACCACGACACCAGTGAGGTACTGACAGGTGATTTGCCAACGCCAGTTAAATACTACAACCCGGATATTGCACAAGAGTATAAGAAGATAGAAGCCGCGGCAGAACAAAGACTGCTTTCGATGTTGCCAGAAGAGTTCAGAGACGACTTCGCCCCCTTCTTAATATCTGGTACTGCGAGTAAAGAAGAGCAAAGCATCGTCAAGCAGGCAGATACTATCTGTGCGTACCTGAAATGCTTGGAAGAGCTCAGTGCGGGCAATCATGAATACGAGCAAGCCAAGCGCCGATTGGAAGAGACACTCGAACAACGCAAAAGCCCAGAAATGGACTACTTTCTCACCACATTCGCACCGAGCTTTGAATTATCACTAGACGAGATAAGCTAGCTGGGTATAAGTTGTTTTTAATTAGCTAAATAAAATCAATTTGATAGGTGCTATTTTGAATTCTCAACTCGAACCACCCTTTGTACTCGAACAAGAATGGCAGCATCGAAATGACGATGAACATAAAATAAGACGGGATGACCACCGCAGCCCGTATCAGCGTGACCGTGCGCGCGTGCTTCACTCTGCTGCTTTCCGTCGCTTACAAGCGAAAACCCAGATCCATGGCACCACGGTCAACGACTTTCACCGAACGCGCCTTACCCACTCTCTTGAGGCCGCTCAGCTTGGCACCGGTATCGTCGCTCAACTGAAGAAAAAGCAGCCCGAATTTCGAGACCTATTACCCTCAGACAGTTTGATTGATTCACTGTGTTTGGCTCACGACATCGGTCATCCCCCCTATGGACATGGCGGCGAAGTCGCACTCAACTACATGATGCGCGACCACGGCGGCTTTGAGGGCAACGCTCAAACGTTTCGCATAGTCACACAGCTAGAACCTTACACTGAACATCACGGGATGAACCTATCTCGACGCACTTTGTTAGGTCTAATTAAGTACCCTTCTCTGCTGAGTGAGGTTCAAGCTAAATTGCAGTCTGAACCCGTTAAGCATCAACGACAACTCCGAGCTAAAGATTGGATGCCAGCAAAAGGCATCTACGATCATGATGAAGAGTTGTTTAACTGGGTGCTTGAACCGCTTTCAAGCAGCGACCAACAGCTCCTAAAACAGAAAAGAAAAACGCATACCGAGCCACTTGAGCACAACAAGACCAAATATAAGTCACTGGATTGTTCGATCATGGAACTTGCTGACGACATCGCGTATGGCGTGCACGATTTAGAAGATGCGATTGTGCTTGGCTCTGTGACCAAAGCTCAGTGGGTCGAATCGGCTTACCCTCAACTGAAAGAGATGGCCGACCCATGGATTTGTGAACACCTAGATTCAATTACAGAGATGCTTTTCTCTGGTGAACAGTATCGTCGAAAGGATGCGATTGGTGGGATAGTCAACGCACTGTTGACCAGTATCTCGATTAAGCGAGTGGAGGCTAACTTTGAGAATGTACTGTTGGCTTACAATGCGGTGCTCGAGCCGAGCATGGACGGCACACTCGATAAGCTGAAACACTTTGTCAGCGAGTTCGTTATTCAAGTGCCACAGGTTCAGGTCATCGAATACAAAGGTCAACAGATCATCATGGATATGTTTGAAGCATTCAGCGCAGATCCTGAACGCTTGCTGCCACTGCCCATCAAGAAGCAATGGCTACAACATCAAGATGAGTCTCGAAAAATGCGCGTGATAGCCGATTACATTTCATCGATGACTGATGATCTTGCGCAGAAAATGCATCAGCAACTGTTCTCAGCTCATACCGAGTTTTAATTCCTGACTCACTTTACTAAAACGGCTTAATCTAAGTAGTTTTTCTCAAACACGCCCGGCGGCATTTGATTGATTTGAAACTGAATCATTTGGTCAAATGCCGTTAGCAAAGGGCTAAAGTCGCCATCACGCTCTAACAAGCTAAGTAAATGATAGCCAGCTTCAACGGTTGAAAGGCTATTTTCACTGGGTGCTTTGCGAATTCGGTAATTACCCTTGAGATCTTTCGGTAAATGAACCGTGTTCAACGCATGCAAGTTACTCGATACTTGCCACATCTTGAATGCTTTCTTCCACGTGCCATCCAATAAAATCACACGCAGCTTCTTATTGGGAGATGTCGCCGACTCAACTGAAACAGAGTTTTCGCTTGGGTATAAAATCACATGTTGATAATGTTCATCGGCCAGCAATATGTTCAGTTGCTCGTTGTTAGAAAAGTCTTCACCGACAAACGTCACACTGTTATTTAGAGATAACGAGAGAATACGCGCTGTTCCCATCGGACGATGCTCTTCTGATGGGTGCTGAAGAATGATAAGCTCAACATTCGATTCGAGTGGTGTAACCCACTGACAAATACAAGCTTTCAAAGCCTTGCTGCATTGGGGGCAATAACGAGACATGGATTTAATGTGTACCCTGTTTTAATTTTCATTTCACTTTTATGCGTCTTATTCCAATTTGAGCCAATACAAGCTTGGGTCGTTTGGGATAGCAATGCGATTGCCGATGGGCAATGGTGGCGAATCCTAACAGGAAACTTTTCACATACCAACTACTCGCATCTTCTGATGAATCTAGCAGGCTTGTGGATCATCAGCTACCTGTTTCAACCGAGTAAAAAACAGCTTGTTGTTGCTTTGCTTGTGATCAGTTTAGTGACTGGCGTCGCTCTGTTGTTTTCAAGTATTCAGATCTACGTTGGCCTATCGGGCACTTTGCATGGGTTGTTTGGCTTATTCGCGCTCAGAGAGGCTTTAAACGGCAGGAAGTCTAGTTGGCTGTTAGCATTCGGATTAGTCGCTAAAATCGCTTGGGAGCAGCTTATTGGCCCTTCTAGCACGACTGGTGAACTGATTAATGCTCGTATCGCGATTGAAGCCCACCTAGCAGGTGCATTGGCCGGAGGCTTCATATCTATCGCTTCATTTCTAACAAGTAGAAAAACGGGTCAAAGTTGAATTCTTTCGCGGTTCTTTTCAACCGTCGCTTCACCTATCCCTTTGACACTCACCAAATCATCAGCAGTAGTAAATGCCCCGTTCTGATCTCTGTAATCGACGATTTCTTTGGCTTTCTTGTCACCCACGCCAACCAATAGTGCTGAAAGTTCTTCTGCCGTCGCGGTATTGATGTTGACCGTAATCTCAATGCCTTCGTAAAGCTCAGCCTTGGTTGGGCTGTCTGCAAACACGGCAGGGCTTAAGAGCATCAGAAATGAAAGAATTAGTGTTGAATATATCGTGCGCATAAATAGTTCCTTTGTTCAAAAAACGTAACTTATGCATTTGCCGCGCTAGATAACACAATCACCAGATAAAAATAAAGCGGATCACCTAAGTGACCCGCTTCGTTATACATCTTATTTTCATCAGCTTGTTTGTTGGCTCACAAATCTGAATTAAAGCCTAACAATCACGTGTTGATTTCAGTAGTAAGCTCTAACTTGAGCTTGCTACTGAGGTAATCAAACGCTTACTGACCTTGACCCACTACGTAGTATTCAACGTCTGCGTTTTTACGAAGTACGTTTAATACGTTAGTCAGGTCTTGCTGGTTACCAACTCGCTCCAACTGTGCACCAATTTGAGTGCTGTAGGCTGGGTTGATCTCAGCCGTTACTTTAGAAAGCTCAACAACAACGATATTACCGTCTTGGTCTTTAGATTGACCGAACACAGCTTGACCTGCTTCTGGTTTCGCTAGAGCGAATACAGATGCCGCTAATGGCGAGTTACGGTCAATCGTTTCAAGTTCAGTGAACTCAAGGTTGTTGTCCGCTAGTACTGCTTCATTGCCTTGCTCAAGTTCGTTCACTAGAGAAACACCTAGCTCAACCGCTTGCTGCTCTGCTTGTACAGCAGACAGTGCAGCGACAACTTGATCTTTCACTTCAGCTAGAGGAAGAACTGTCTCATCACGAGTCTCTTCTACACGAACAACAATTACGTGTTCAGGTGCAACTTCGATAACTTCCGAGTTTAGACCGTCTTCTTTCACTTCAGGGCTCAAGATAGCTTGCATAACTGCAGGCGTCATCAGAACTTCTGGAGCGTCAACTTGAGAGATGAAATCTGTCGTTGTGATCTTCGCGTTGATAGCTTCTGCAGAATCATCTAGAGAATCTGGGAATTCAAACGCTACTTTTTCTAGCTCAGTTTGTTGCTCGTAGAACTGATCAACTGCGTGTTGGTCTAGAAGCTCTGTCTTAATCTCTGCCGCTACTTCAGTGTAAGGCTGAGCTTGAGACGCTTTTAGTTCGTCTAGCTTGATGATGTGGTAGCCGAAATCAGATTTAACTAGGCCAGTAGTATCGCCAATATTCTCAAGAGCGAAAGCCGCGTCTTCGAATGCAGGGTCCATAACATCGCGCTCAATCCAACCTAGGTCACCGCCAACGTCTGCACTACCGAAGTCGTCAGATTTCTCTTCCGCTAGCGTAGCAAAATCAGCGCCTGCATTTAGCTCGTCTAGGATTGCCTGAGCTTTCGCTTCGTCATCGCCTTGAACTAGGATGTGGCTAACTTTACGTTGCTCTTCCGTTGAGTACTTGTCTAGGTGCTCTTGGTAGTATTTCTGTGCTTCTTCATCGCTTACTTCAAGCTGAGACTTAAGCGCTTCAGCAGAAAGCTCAATGTAAGATACCTTAGCTTGCTCTGGACGAGTGTAAGCTGCTGGGTTCTCTTGGTAGTACTGTTCGATTTGCTCGTCAGTTAACTCGATGTCTTTTGCAAGGTCAGCAACAGACAGTGTCACTGTGCGAATGTCACGAGTTTGTGCGATAAGCTTGCTCTGAGTATCGATTTCGCCCTGAAGAACGAATTCACTGCCTTGAAGTGCAGTCACAAGCTGGTTGCGCATAAGGTCACGACGCATGTATTCAGCGAAGCTCTCTGCGCTGAAACCTGCACGACGTAGTGCCGATTGGTAAACTTCTTGGTCGAATTGACCCGCCGTTTGGAACTGAGGCATTTCTAGAATCATGGTGCGGATTTGAGAATCACTGATTCGTAGGCCTAGAGACTCAGCTTGCTGCTCAAGCAGTACGTCATTGATCATGCGATCAAGTACTGATTTACGGAAAGACTCTACGTAAGCAGGGTCTGCAAGCATTTGCGCGAAGTAATCGCCAAGTTGAGACTGCATACGATTACGTTCGTTTTGGTAAGCCTGTTCGAACTCACCACGAGCAATTTCTGTGTTGCCAACTTTAGCTGCTGCGTTGTTACCGCCACCGGTGATGTAGCTGCCTACACCTGCGAATACGAATGACAGGATAATCAACCCAAGGATAATTTTTACCGCGATGCTATTCACGCCTTCGCGTAATCGATCCATCATAATTTAAGTGCTCTCCGGATATGAAGCATTGGCTTCAAAATAAAAATCTATTCACGCGATATTATCAGAAAAAGAAATGCGCATCAGTAGGATGCGCATAATTTAAATAAGTTCAATGTGCTTTGTACACATACTGTTTAAGAATGAAACATCATTTTTCAAACAGTAAACGCATTTTACTGCCTTCCCCTCTTAAATGGAGGTTTCAGCAGTGAAAATTAGTTACATGCGTCTTTAAGTGCTTTACCCGCTTTGAAGCCAGGTACTTTAGCTTCTGCGATTTGGATCTCTTCACCAGTTTTTGGGTTACGACCTGTACGAGCAGCACGAGTACGAACACTGAAAGTACCAAAGCCAACAAGTGCAACTTGGTCACCAGATTGTAGCGTTGTGCCAACTGCTTCGATGAATGCGTCTAGAGCGCGGCCAGCTGAAGCTTTAGAGATGTCTGCGTTTTCTGCGATTGATTCTACTAGTTGTGTTTTATTCACTGTTTTTCCCCTATGTGTCATCTGTGACTACTTCTGATGACTGTACGTTCCATTTTGGTTTTAATTTAGCCGCAAGCCTTATTGCAAAAGGGCTGCCGCTTTGATCAATAACTTAGCGTCCAAAAAAAACGCTGACAAGCCTTTTCGGGCCTATCAGCGTAATTCTTTACTTATTTTTGCTATGCATCACTATTTTTTCACGTCAAACTCGACCCCTGACGGATCTCGTTCTAGCGCGACTTTGAGTACTTCATCAATCCACTGAACCGGGATCACCTTCAAGTCAGCGATTACGTTGTCTGGAATCTCTTCCAAATCACGCTCATTGTCTTTAGGGATCAGTACAGTTTTGATGCCGCCACGGTGTGCAGCAAGCAGTTTTTCTTTCAAGCCACCGATAGGTAAAACTTCACCACGAAGGGTAATTTCACCTGTCATACCGACCTCTGCTTTAACCGGGTTACCCGTCAAGCTAGAGACAAGTGCAGTACACATTGCGATACCCGCACTCGGGCCATCTTTCGGTGTAGCACCTTCTGGTACGTGAACGTGAATGTCACGTTTTTCGTAGAAATCTGAGTTGATACCCAGTTTTTCAGCACGAGAACGAACCACTGTCATTGCCGCTTGAATCGACTCTTTCATCACGTCGCCAAGTGAGCCAGTTTGCGTTAGCTTACCTTTGCCCGGCATTGCTTCGGTCTCGATAGTCAGTAGATCACCACCCACTTGAGTCCACGCTAGGCCTGTTACTTGACCGATACGGTTGCTTTCATCCGCTTTACCGAAGTCGTGGCGTTGAACACCTAAGTACTCTTTCAGGTTATCAATGTTAACCGTTACAGACTTAAGATCGCTGTCTAGCAAGATGTTCTTCACTGCTTTACGACAGATCTTTGAGATTTCACGCTCTAGGCTACGTACACCCGCTTCACGCGTGTAGTAACGAATGATGCCGATGATTGCAGAGTCTTCAATCTCAATTTCATGAGGCTTAAGACCGTTGCGTTGAACTTGCTTGTCCAGTAAATGGCTCTTAGCAATGTTCAGCTTCTCATCTTCTGTGTAACCAGATAGACGAATCACTTCCATACGGTCCAGTAGAGGCCCAGGAATGTCCATCGAGTTCGATGTTGCCACGAACATAACATCTGACAGATCGTAATCTACTTCTAGGTAGTGATCGTTAAATGCGTTGTTTTGTTCTGGATCTAGAACTTCTAGAAGTGCTGAAGATGGGTCGCCACGCATATCAGAAGACATCTTATCGATCTCATCTAATAGGAACAGTGGGTTCTTAACACCAACTTTAGACATCTTCTGGATCAGTTTACCCGGAAGTGAACCGATGTACGTACGACGGTGACCACGAATCTCAGCTTCATCACGAACGCCACCAAGTGCCATACGCGTGTACTTACGACCTGTTGCCGCAGCAATCGAACGACCTAGCGAGGTTTTACCTACACCAGGAGGCCCAACAAGACAAAGGATTGGGCCTTTTAGCTTGTTGATACGGTTTTGTACTGCCAAGTATTCAAGAATACGTTCTTTAACACGCTCTAAGCCGTAGTGGTCTTCGTTTAAGATCTCTTCCGCTTTCGCTAGATTCTTTTTCACTTTTGAACGCTTAGCCCAAGGAACGCCCACCATCCAATCAATGTAGCTACGTACTACTGTTGCTTCAGCAGACATTGGCGACATCATTTTCAGTTTTTGCAGTTCTTGCTCGGTTTTTTCACGAGCTTCTTGAGGCATCTTAGAGTCTTCGATCTTCTTCTTCAGAGTCTCGAATTCATCAGGAGCGTCGTCCATCTCGCCAAGTTCTTTCTGAATCGCTTTCATTTGCTCATTCAGGTAGTACTCACGCTGAGATTTTTCCATTTGCTTCTTAACGCGGCCACGAATGCGTTTTTCAACTTGCAAGATGTCAATTTCTGACTCCATTTGGCCCATCAAGAATTCCAGACGTTCAGTCACATCTAAGATTTCTAGAACGTGCTGCTTGTCTACCAGTTTAAGTGGCATGTGTGCAGCAATCGTATCAGCAAGGCGAGCTGCCTCATCAATACCGTTCAGAGATGTTAGAACTTCTGGTGGAATCTTTTTGTTCAGCTTAATAAAGCCTTCGAATTGATTGATCGCGCTGCGAACAACCACTTCTTGTTCTTTTTCGTCAAGTTCTGAGGTTACAACGTATTCTGCGTCCGCTAAGAAAAACTCACTTTCTTTGAATTGGTGAATTTTTGCACGCTGCTGACCTTCGACAAGCACTTTAACAGTACCATCAGGGAGCTTTAGTAACTGAAGAATGGTAGCGACAGTTCCTACTTTAAATAGGTCGTCAATTGAAGGCTCATCAGTGTCCGCTTCTTTCTGCGCTACAAGTAGTACTTGTTTGTTAGCTTCCATTGCCGATTCAAGGCAAGTAATCGATTTTTCACGACCAACAAACAATGGAATAACCATGTGTGGGTAAACCACTACATCACGTAGAGGTAGCACGGGGATTTCGATACGCTCGGAACGTTCCAAGTTCATATATTTCTCTCTTCCGCTTTAACTTATAAAGCAGTATATGGGGCTTAAACGACTGGATTCAATGGAAGAATAAAAAAAAGGAGGTAATTGCTTACCTCCTTTTTCAATTTGAGTGACTTGTCTAAAAAAGACCTACTCTGCAACAGCTGCTTGGTTATCTGAGTTGCTGTAAATTAATAGTGGTTCTGACTCACCATTAATTACCGACTCATCAATCACAACCTTGCTTACATCAGTTGAAGATGGCAGTTCGTACATAGTTTCTAGTAGAACACCCTCCAAGATAGAACGTAGACCACGAGCACCTGTTTTACGGTTCATTGCTTTCTTAGCAATGGCACGTAAAGCATCTTCACGGAATTCTAACTCTGTATCCTCAAGCTCAAATAATGCTGCGTACTGTTTTGTAAGTGCATTCTTTGGCTCACATAGGATTTGGATTAGCGCTTCTTCATCAAGCTCTGTCAGTGTTGTTGTCACAGGTAGACGACCAATGAATTCTGGAATCAGACCATATTTCACTAGATCTTCAGGTTCTACTTGAGTGAACAATTCACCGATAGTTTTGGTTTCATCTTTTGAACGCACTTCTGCGCCAAAGCCGATACCTGAACCTGTTTCTACACGCTGTTCAATCACTTTATCTAGGCCTGCAAACGCACCACCACAGATAAATAAGATCTTAGACGTGTCCACTTGCAAGAACTCTTGCTGTGGATGCTTACGACCACCTTGAGGTGGAACTGAAGCTACTGTACCTTCAACAAGTTTTAGTAGAGCTTGCTGTACACCTTCACCAGACACGTCACGCGTGATTGATGGGTTTTCAGCTTTACGAGAAATCTTGTCGATTTCATCGATGTAAACAATGCCGCGTTCCGCTTTCGCTACGTCGTAATCACATTTCTGAAGCAACTTCTGGATGATGTTTTCAACATCTTCGCCCACGTAACCCGCTTCGGTTAGTGTTGTTGCGTCTGCCATTGTGAAAGGAACGTCTAGGAAACGAGCCAATGTTTCAGCCAGTAGTGTTTTACCACTACCAGTAGGACCGATAAGAAGAATGTTACTCTTACCTAGCTCTACGCCTTCAGCTGTCGTATCACCATTACGTAAACGCTTGTAGTGGTTATAAACTGCAACTGCTAGCACTTTCTTCGCGTATTCTTGACCGATTACATAGTCGTCAAGATGCTCACGAATCTCACGCGGCGTTGGCAGCGATTCCGATTCTTTCTTAGGAAGAACATCTTTAATTTCTTCACGAATAATGTCGTTACAAAGATCGACACATTCATCACAAATGTAAACAGAAGGACCTGCGATTAACTTGCGAACTTCGTGTTGGCTTTTGCCACAGAAAGAGCAGTAAAGCAGTTTACCGCTACCACCCTCTTTGCTTTTATCTGTCATTCGCTAACCTCTTAGCCTTAACTCTCTATGCTTGAGTGTATATCAATTTGAATCACTTTGCGTTAAACAATTGCCCTGCAATTATTGACCGCGGTGATTAAGAACTGAATCCACCAAGCCGTATTCTACTGCTTGATCAGCAGACATGAAGTTATCACGATCTGTATCGCGCTCAACAACTTCTAGAGGCTGACCAGTGTGCTCTGCCAATAGTTTGTTTAGCTTTTGTTTGATCGTTAGGATCTCTTGCGCGTGAATTTGAATATCAGACGCTTGGCCTTGGAAGCCGCCAAGTGGCTGGTGAATCATTACACGTGAGTTTGGAAGCACGTGACGCTTACCAGGAGTACCACCCGCTAGTAAGAATGCACCCATAGAGCAAGCTTGACCCATACATACTGTGCTCACGTTTGGCTTGATGAACTGCATTGTGTCGTAGATAGACATGCCTGCTGTTACGCTACCGCCAGGTGAGTTGATGTAAAGATAGATATCTTTGTCTGGGTTTTCTGATTCCAAGAAAAGCAGTTGAGCCACGACAAGATTTGCCATGTGGTCTTCCACTTGACCTGTTAAGAAAATGATACGTTCTTTTAATAGACGAGAATAAATATCGTAAGAACGTTCACCACGGGAAGTCTGTTCAACCACCATAGGAACTAGTGCGTCCATAATCGATGGCATTGTATTTTTTTCTTGGTAGCTCATATTCTTATGTCCCTAAAATAAATGGCCCGAATGATTAAATCATACGGACCATTGTTAGCAGAATTGTTGACCGTACGTCAACCTTCTACGTCAGATATTACTATATTAAGCAGGTTGCTGATTCATTAGCTCGTTGAAGCTAACTTCTTTATCAGAAACTTGAGCTTTAGCGATGATTGCATCAATAGCTTGCTCTTCTAGAGCAACATTGCGCATGTTGTTCATCATTTGCTCGTTTTGCTCGTAGTAAGCAATAACTTCTGTTGGATCTTCGTATGCTGTAGCCATCTCTTCGATGATAGCTTTAACTTTCTCGTCGTCAGCTTTTAGCTCTTCAGTCTTGATTACTTCACCAAGAAGAAGACCTACAACTACGCGACGTTTAGCTTGCTCTTCGAACAGCTCACGTGGAAGTTGGTCAGCAGCTTCAGTGTTGCCACCGAAACGTTGAGCAGCTTGTTGACGTAGAACACCGATCTCTTGATCGATTAGAGCAGAAGGTACGTCGATGTTGTTTTCGTTAACTAGACCGTCGATAGCTTGCTCTTTGATGCGGTTCTTAACAGCTTGCTTAAGCTCACGCTCCATGTTCTTACGAACTTCAGCTTTAAGACCTTCAACGCCGTCAGTTGCGCCGAACTTAGCAACGAATTCTTCGTTTAGTTCTGGAAGTTCACGAGCTTCAACTTTGTTCAGCTTGATAGAGAACTTAGCTGCTTTACCTTTTAGGTTTTCAGCGTGGTAATCTTCTGGGAAGTTTACGTCGATTTCGAATTCCATACCTGCTGTTTTACCAACGATACCGTCTTCGAAGCCAGGGATCATGCGACCAGCGCCCATCTCTAGTGGGAAGTTCTCAGCTTTGCCGCCTTCAAACTCTTCACCGTCGATAGAACCAACGAAGTCGATAGTTGCACGAGAACCAGCGTCAGCAGCAGCTTCAACTTCAGTCCAAGTTGCTTGTTGCTTACGTAGAGTTTCGATCATCTCTTCAACGTCAGCTTCTTTAACTTCTACTGCTGGTTTCTCAACAGTGATGTTTTCTAGACCTTTCAGCTCAACTTCTGGGTAAACTTCAAAAGTTGCGTTGAATACTAGGTCAGCGCCTTCGTTGTTTTCAACTGGTGCGAAAGTAGGTGCGCCAGCTGGGTTGATTTTCTCTTTAACGATCGCTTCGATGAAGTGACGTTGCATTACTTCGCCCATCACGTCTTGACGTACTGCTTTGCCGTACATTTTAGCAACCATCTTCATTGGCACTTTGCCTTTACGGAAACCATCGAAACGACGGTTTTTCGCGATGTTGCGTAGTTCAGCTGTAACTGCATCTTCGATGTTAGCAGCAGGAACAGTAATATTAAGACGGCGCTCTAGGCCTTCTAGCGTTTCAACAGTAACTTGCATTATATAAACCTCAAAACTGGCTCAGTAATCTGAGCATATGAGCCGTAACTTAGCTTTAATTCAAAAGCAGACGTTGTTGGCTGCATCCTTGTGTAGTGCTCTATCCGAACACCTAATTTAAAATCGAGCATTGATGTCTGAATTGATTATTCAACCAAACACCAGACTAATCAGCGATATCTTCGTTCTTCACACGTCGATTAAAACGCAATAAAGCTTGTTTTCAGAAACAAGAAAGGTATCTCCGATTAGCCTCAGGACAGAAATTTTAGACGCGACATTCTAGCGATCTGTTTAATCTCTGTCGAGCCGTTCACCTCTGCATGATGATGAATGCTCTAAATTCGTCCAACTAAGTGATACAAAAACGATCAAATCATCACTTAGCACAACAGAAATGGGGACAATAGCGACTTTTTCAAGGGAATCGAGGGCTTTTTTTGCTAAAAACCTTAAAAAGAGATCTTGCTCTTGTTTTACCCCTCAGAGTCGATAACTTTTTCAACAATCCCCGTTACAAACCCTTAACCTACATCCATCTGTTCACTCTCTGCTTTCAGCAAAAACTACCGCTATTTGCTACCATAAACGAGAGAAGACAGGCTTGATTGTTTACCAAAGAAATCAGCGGAGAGCCTTCATGTTTCAAGCTTTTAAAATCCCAATACTGTTAATGGTCACATACAGTTTACTGATGGTGTTTGGCGGTCATTGGGTGTGGAGCACGAGCCATGAAAGTTTGTTAAATGATCATCAATCTAAGCTGGACCGCTTTTCTGTTCATATTTCAAGCCAATTGGATAAGTTCGCGCACATTCCCGAGCTGCTTTCAAAAGACAAAGAGCTGGTCGATGCCCTGCACTCTCCAAGTAACTCTGCGCAAATCGAACTCACTAATCGTTATCTAGAGCACGTAAACTCGGTGATTCAAGCATCCGACACCTACCTACTAGACAGTATCGGCACCACCATTGCAGCCAGTAACTGGAATCAACCGCGTTCTTTTATTCGTCGTAACTTTGCTTTCCGCCCCTACTTTCAAGAAGCGATTATTGGCAATGAAAATCAATATTTTGCGCTAGGTTCAACCTCTGGAAAGCGAGGCTATTATTATTCTTACCCCGTCTCCTATGCCGCCGAGATTATTGGCGTCATTGTCGTAAAGATGGATTTATCGCTGATTGAAGCAAGTTGGAAAGGCAAACAGAGTTTTTTTGTTGCTGACGATAAAGATCAAATTGTATTTATGTCGAGTAACCCTGAGTGGCTGTTCAAAAGCCTTCAGCCGCTAAACGAAGTACAACACACTCGAATTCAAGAAAGCAGGCAGTATCTCGATACAAAAATAGAAAGCCTGCACTTCTCCGGCGATTTAGACAGTGCCACCAGTCGTATTGAGTCGCCACACAAACTCGTCCAAGAGCAGTTCTTTAGTTCTTCGCGTTTCCTAGCCGAACCAAGACTCACCATACGGGTATTTTCTCCAACCCACTTAGTTTGGTGGGACTTGGTTGCTTACCTTGTGGTTTTGAGCCTAATCTTTGCGATTATTTATCTAACAATGCAGCTCAACCACCATAGACAACAAAGACGAGCACAGATAGACAGGCTGCAATCCGAAGCCAAGCAAAAACTCGAATTTCAAGTGCTTGAACGTACATCGGAGTTACATGTTGAGATCAAACACCGTATCGAAACCGAGCATGTTCTGAGGCAAACCCAAGACGAGCTCATCCAAGCCGCCAAACTAGCAGTGCTAGGGCAGATGTCAGCGAGCATCAGTCACGAACTGAATAACCCGCTTGCCGCGATTCGCAGTTATGCCGACAACGGCCGATTGTTTCTTGCCAAAGAAAAAACCGGTCGTGTCGATGACAATCTATCGCGAATCTCGGCACTCACTGATCGTATGGCGAAAATCAGCCACCAGCTTCGCTCGTTCGCCAAAAAATCTACTGCGGAAGAGCTACACACCTTACAAATACTCCCAGTTTTACATTCATCGAAAGAGCTGATGAAGCCACAACTCAAGAGCGAGCGAGTTAAGGTCAACGAACTCCCTGAGACCTTTGATGCTTGCGTGCTCGCCAACGCCATTCAACTGGAACAGGTGATCATTAACCTGCTGACCAACGCGATTCAGGCGGTGGAACAACAAGATGACAAACAATTAGCTATTCTGTTAGAGATTAGAGAGTGCGACCATCAACAAGCCAATACCTTGCTAATTCATGTCGATGATAACGGCCCCGGCTTCACCTCCCCTTCTAGCGGAAACTTTTTTGAACCCTTCCATACCACCAAGAAAAACGGACTTGGACTTGGGCTATCGATTTCTCAACAAATAATCAACGGAATAAATGGCAAGCTCGTTACCGGTAGTAGCCCTCAAGGCGGTGCTCGAATCAGCATAGAGTTGCCCCTTGTTGGACATGAACAGCAAACAAAAACTCAGCAATAACCAGAATACAAAGAAGTAAAGGAATCACTATGTGTCACGTCTATTTCATTGATGATGAATCCGATCTAAGAATGGCGATTGAACAGAGCTTCGAGCTCGCCGACATTGATGCCGAATTCTTTCCCGATGCGGAGTCTGCTCTGCTCGCGATTCAAGAAAACGGCTTACCTCACGTGATCATCACTGATATCTGTCTACCAGGTCTATCCGGGCATGATCTGCTCAACACCGTGATGCACAAAGACAAAGAGATCCCCGTGATCATGATTACTGGTCACGGCGATATTTCAATGGCCGTTCAAGCCATCCAATACGGCGCCTATGACTTCATTGAAAAACCTTTCGCTAATGAACGCCTAATCGAAACCACTAGGCGAGCGATAGAAAAACGTCAGCTCACACTAGAGAACCTTGAGTTAAAACGTTCACTCAAAGCCAGCCAAGCGCTCGGCCCTAGAATCATTGGTGATACGCAATCCATGACTGAGCTGCGCTCCATCATCACCCATATTGCCGACACCAATGCCGATATATTATTGTTTGGCGAGACAGGTACAGGTAAAGAGTTAGTAGCACGTTCTCTGCATGAACAAAGCAGCCGTCGAGAGCAAAACTTTGTCGCGGTCAACTGTGGTGCTGTTCCTGAAAACCTGATTGAGAGTGAACTGTATGGCCATGAAAAAGGCGCATTCACTGGCGCAGAAAGCAAGCGAGTGGGTAAATTTGAATTTGCTCAAGGCGGAACTCTATTCTTGGATGAAATTGAGTCCATGCCGATGCAGGCACAAATTCGCCTGTTGCGCGTCTTGCAAGAGCGAGTCATCGAAAGGGTTGGATCTAATGGTTTAGTCCCTCTGGACATTCGAGTGATTGCGGCCACTAAAGTCGACTTAAAGAAAGCCGCTGAAGAAGGCACTTTCCGCCAAGATCTCTATTATCGACTTAACGTTGTGACCTTAGACTTGCCGCCGTTAAGAAGCAGACAAGAAGACATCCCAGCCCTGTTCCATCACTTCTTACTGGTTGCTGCGGCGCGTTATGGCAAGACAGCCCCAGCCCTTCCACAAAAGGAACTGCACGCACTTTTGGCTCATGATTGGCCGGGAAATGTTCGAGAATTACGTAATACTGCAGAGCGTTTTGTACTTTTAGGTAAGCTTTCTCACTTATCAGACAGCGCCACTGAAACTACTCAAGAACTGTCTTTGGCAGAATTGGTATCTGACTTTGAAAAAAACACGTTGAAGCAGGCACTTATTGAATGCAATGGCAGTATAAAAGAGACCATGGAGAGGCTGCAATTACCGAGGAAAACCCTCTACGATAAGATGCAAAAGCACCAGCTAACGAAAGAATCTTATAAGGTAGAACCAAACTAAATTAGATTTGGGAGCAAGATCACCTATACTTATTTCGACAACAGGATGTTATGCAATAAATATAATAAGGAAGTGGTTATGGGTGAGAAAACAAAAGTGCCATCGATTACAGATACTTTCGAGATAGATGGTATTTTTTATGCTGACAATCATGTCGATCTACACACGCCAGAATTAGAGGCAAAACGCGCTTTGTATGAGCAGATAAAGCCTCATTCAAATCGTGGCAGAAATATAGATGAGGAGGTCTAGCGACCTCCTCATTTTTTATGGATTAAATTCCATGTCAGTGAATGACTCAAATAGCTACTTGGTTATGATCTCTGGTCCCATCAAGGTGGTTGGTAACCATGTTGATACCCAAGGTACGTAAGTGACGATAATCAGGAATAAGAACATCACCCCAACCCACGGCAATGCGGCTTTTACCACGTTCATCATCGACATCTTCGCGACACCTGCGGTCACAAACAAATTGAGCCCGACAGGCGGCGTTATCATCCCTATCTCCATGTTCACCACCATCATGATACCTAGGTGAATTGGGTCGATACCGAGCGCAATTGCAATTGGGAATACCAAAGGAGCAACAATGATCAGCAAGCCTGATGGCTCCATGAACTGCCCACCAATCAAGAGTAAAACGTTCACTACAATCAAGAAGGTGATCGGCCCTAAGCCTGAAGATAGCATAGACTCAGTGATCATTTGAGGAATGCGTTCTTCGGTCAGTACATGCTTAAGAATCAGAGCATTGGCAATGATAAACAGCAGCATGATCGTCAGCTTGCCTGCATCGTAAAGTGTGTCTTTGGTGTCTTTATGGAAAAACGTTTGGAACACCTTAACCAAAGCAGGCTTTGTATTGTTCTTGTCAGCGAAAGGCCCCATATCTTTATAGATAAAGTTGGCAATGAAGAAGGCATACACCGCAGCCACTGCCGCCGCTTCTGTCGGAGTAAAGATGCCGCCGTAGATACCACCTAGAATGATGACAATCAGCAGCAAGCCCCAGCTCGCATCTTTCGCAGCTGCGAACATCTCGCCCCAGCCCACAAATGGCTGTGCCGGAATCTTCTTAATACGTGCTGCGATGTAGATAGCAATCATCAACATCACACCCGCCAGCAAACCAGGAATAACGCCACCTAAGAACATACGACCTACCGATACATCGGTCGCCGCCGCGTATACCACCATCACGATGGACGGTGGAATCAAGATCCCCAACGTACCTGCGTTACAGATAACCCCTGCCGCGAACTCTTTTGAGTAGCCGTTTTTGATCATACCTGCGATAACGATACTACCGATCGCCACTACCGTTGCAGGAGATGAACCAGAAAGGGCTGCGAACATCATACATGCCACAACCGACGCCATCGCCAAGCCGCCGCGGAACCAACCCACCATCGCGATAGCAAAACGGATAATACGTTTCGCCACGCCACCAGTAGACATAAAGCTAGAGGCCAAGATAAAGAAAGGAATCGCTAAGAGTGTGTAGTGGCCTGCAAATGCATTAAACAGCGTTTGTGCGACTGAAGCTAATGACGCATCTGAGTGCATCAATAAGAATATTACGCTCGATAAACCGAGGGAAATTGCAATTGGTACACCGACCAACATGAAAGCAATTACCATTAAAAATAGAAATAACATTGCCATGATTAGTCTTCCTTACCGTTAGATTTTGTACTCGACTCATTCGCTTTGTTCTGCGGAGTCGAATTCAATACCGCTGTTGCATCTTCGTCAGGGCCCGCTAGCACGTCTGCTTTCAACGCATCCAGCTCTTCTTCGGCTTCGTGTCCTGCAATCATGCGGTCAAGCTTGCCTGTGACGACTTGGTAAGCAACTTGAGCAAAACGGAACGTTAGCATTGCCATACCAATCGGCAGCGCCATATAAGGAATAAAACGTGGCAGTTTCTCGTATCGCTCGCCTTCATTCAGCCAGTCAGCAAGAAACTGAAGCATCTCTGGCATTGGAATATCGTCGGTCTCGTACCATGCGCGATCGGTCGCGAATGGGTACCAATAATTCCAAGAACCGATAAGAAGTAAGATTGAAAATGCTAGGCAGCTTGTCACGGCGATGAACGCATACACTTTGCGTAGCTTTTCTGGGGCAAGGTTGATGATCACATCAACACCAATGTGGAAGTGTTTTTTAACGCCATAAGATGCGCCCACTAACACCATCCAAGCAAACATGAACACGGTCAGTTCCAGTGCCCATAAGATGTTGTCATTGAATGCGTATCGAAATACCACGTTGGCAAAAGTAAGTAGCGTCATTGCGCCAAGGAAAAATGCGATTAGTGACTCTTCAATCACATCCGTAACTCTTCCGACTTTGGAAAAAAGAGAGGTTTCCAGTGCTGATTCGCTAGAATTTGGTTGTTCCATTTGAGGCTTTTCCATAATTGACTCCGCTTATAATTGTTTTAATAAGGAGTGACGAATACTCGCCACTCCCTTAGCGGTGTTATTGGTTTGAAGCTAACGCTGCATCGATAAGGTCTGAACCGATGTCTTTTTCAAACTTCTTCCATACTGGTTGAAGTGCAGCTACCCATGCTTCACGCTGTTCAGGCGTAAGTGTACGAACCTCACCACCCGCTTCGATGATGTTGTTTTTGTTCGCTAGGTTAACTTTTGAAGATTCTGCGTTACGCGTCTCAGACACTTCTTGAACGATAGTGCCAAGCTGTGTGCGTACATCTTCAGGTAGGTCTTTCCAGAAGTCGTTTGACGTTACAACTAGGTAATCCAAGATACCGTGATTAGTTTCGGTCACGCCGTCTTGTACTTCAAAGAACTTCTTACCGTAGATGTTTGACCATGTGTTCTCTTGACCATCGATAACTTTAGTTTGCAAGCCACCGTACACTTCTTTGAAAGACATCTTCTGTGGGTTAGCGCCTAGTTGTTCAAACTGAGCCACCAATACATCCGATGCTTGAACACGGAATTTCAAACCTTTTGCATCTTCAGGGCTGATAAGAGGTTTGTTCGCCGACATCTGTTTCATGCCATTGTGCCAAAACGCAAGACCTTGCAGGCCACGACGCTTCATCGCGTTCTTCAGCTTTTCACCAGATTCTGAGTTTTGGAAACGGTCAACGGCTTCTACGTCTTCAAATAGGAAAGGAAGGTCAAAAATGCGGTATTTCTTAGTGAACTTCTCAAATTTTGACAGCGATGGCGCCGCCATTTGAACATCACCATTTAACAGGGCTTCCAGTACCTTATTATCATCGTAAAGTGTTGAGTTAGGGAAAACTTGCATACAAGCTTTTCCATTCATTTCTGTGTTTACTCGCTCTTCCAGTAAAGAAGCGGCGATGCCTTTCGGGTGCTTATCGGTATTGGTTACATGACTGAATTTAATCACGATTTCACCAGGGTCACAGTTTGCAGCAGCATTAAAACTTGTGAGCGCCAGAACAGATACAGACAGCAGGGTAAGAGGCTTAAACATTATTATTCTCCTTAGTAAACAAAGCAGCCCTTCAATGGGAACTGCGTGCTTTCACTAAGGCAATTAGCGCGCCATATTGACACAATTCATTAACAAGCCTTTAACCGCAAGGCTTCATCAGATCTGCCTGCAGTTGTCGCTAACTCGCTACAAAAATTAATGGGTGGAAAATGACACATAGAATATTTGTAAATGGGTGGGAGTTGACCAACGCATCACTAATGGATACGGCCGAATGAGGTCTGACCAAGAGCCACATTGCCGATGATACCTTGAAGTAATTTCAACCTATCCTGTAGAGTGCTGCACAACTTAGTCAGATTTACTGATCCACTACTTACCAAGAGTTGCTACCCATGAGTCAGATCTACCATCACCCAGTACAGATTTACTACGAAGATACCGATCACTCAGGTGTGGTTTATCACCCTAACTTTCTTAAATACTTTGAGCGTGCGCGCGAGCATGTGTTGGGCAGCGATAAACTGGCAGAGTTGTGGAATGAACATGGACTGGGGTTTGCGGTGTATAAAGCCAATATGACCTTTCAAGACGGCGTTGAGTTCGCAGAGATCTGCGATATCCGAACCTCTTTTGAGCTCGATGGCAAATACAAAACCTTATGGCGACAAGAGGTATGGCGTAAAGATGCAACCAAACCTGCCGTGATTGGTGATATCGAGATGGTTTGCCTAGATAAAGACAAACAACTTCAGCCTGTACCCGCAGAAGTATTAAAAGCGATGCTTGGCGAAACGAGTTAGCCAATATTACGAATGGCTGAGAGCGAGCCGTGTTCAAGATTAGAAGCTAAAGGTTCTAGTGTAACGAACGTAAACTCAGCCAAGTAGCTTCGATTTGGGGAAGCACTTAATCTCTAATTGCATAGGAAGCGTTGCACCACCAAGCGTCACGGCAAATCGAAACTGGTTATCCAGCCTTCCTAAACTGCATTGCCAATCTGTTGAAGTATTGTCATTTTCAGCAGCATCCAACCCTACACCGTTATGGACAATGATTCCTCCATGTAACTCTGGTCGTAAACCCGACGAATGAACTGGCAGCGTTTGTTGAGTTAGATTGGAAAAATCGAACGAAAAACTTTTCAATGATGTGGCCAACCCCTTACCTGTCGCTTTGATATACGACTCCTTCAGCGCCCAAAGATCGAAAAAACGCTCTCTCTGCAGCTCTTTACTAAGTTCAAGTAAATCCGCCAATTCTTTATCTGAAAAATAGTGCTTCATGATCGAGTCGATATTGGTCGAGCTTCTTGCATGTTCGATATCGACACCCAGTTGGACTGGCTTCCCTTCTCGTTGGCAAACTGCAATCAACAAATGTTCTTTGCTATGACTGATATTGAAGTTTAACCCCGTCATGAGTTGCTGTTCGGCGACTAAACTGGGCTTTCCTTTCTCGCCATATTCAAAGCACCACGCTTCGGGCATTAAATCAGAATAGCTAGACAACACCTTTCTTAGGTAGTTGCGAACATATAGGGCTTGAACTTGAGATGAGGGCATTCGATACCGCTCGACCTTCGCTATTTCATCAGCTGTGAGTGTCTGTTTGAGGTGTGACTTACTGCCTACATCATCACGCAAATTACTCAAAGAACATAGCCACAAATCAACGATTGGATTTTCCAATTTACTCACGCTCACTTCTTCAAACCACTTATCAAAAAACCATCAAAACGAACAAATTTAAGTCACCTATGATTTGAGATAAACATAGAGAATCTGCGCAGGAAACACCCTTCATATGCGGACTTAAAACTAATTTTTCAAATAATAACAAATTAAAACACAGATCACACTTAGCCTTACAGAACAGACATCTATTAAATGTTACTTACAAAAATCTGACATAGATCTCACCAAGTCAAAAAATAGAGCATAAACACTAAAAAACCACTCATATCCATTAATTATCAATAAGTTAATTGCATTAAAAATACAAAAAATAAAAGTTCAGTAAAATCATCTGGTCTGAACAGATCATAGTGGCCTCTGGGAGCATTGTATCGGCCACTCACCTCGGGTAGCCTGCTCAACCATTAAACAAATTCACACGTTTTTATTGCGGATACCTGCTTTGCATAAAGCAGTACTTTGGACAGGATTTAAATGGACATTAACCTCACATTCGAATACCCCCTTCACGCATGAAACACGTTCTCAACGTCTGCAAGTCAATGAACTTCGCACCCCCTATTTCAGTCAGGTGGCCAACTTTCGGCAGCCTTACTCTTCAGCTGCGTTTGCCCAAATCTGTTTCAGATTTATTTTCGATTCAATTAAAAGCGCAGCCTCAAAACACGACATCGCCCTCAGTGATTTCAAGTGGAGACTCATAATGAGCCAACCCGAAAAAAATACACCGGAATCAGTCGACGACACTCGACTTAATAAACGTCTTAAAGACATGCCTATTGCTATCGTTGGTATGGCAAGCATGTTTGCGAACTCTCGCTACCTAAACAAATTCTGGGATTTGATCAGCGAAAAGATCGATGCAATTACCGAAGTGCCTGATACACACTGGCGCCCAGAAGATTACTACGATTCAGATCGTACTACGCCAGACAAATCTTACTGTAAGCGCGGTGGCTTCATCCCAGAAGTTGACTTCAACCCTATGGAATTCGGCCTTCCGCCAAATATCCTAGAACTGACTGATACGTCGCAGCTGCTTTCTCTGATCGTGGCAAAAGAAGTACTTGAAGATGCCAAGCTGCCTGAAGGCTACGATCGCGATAAGATCGGTATCACGCTCGGTGTTGGTGGTGGTCAGAAGATCGCTCAAAGCCTGAATGCTCGTCTGCAATACCCTGTTTTGAAAAAAGTCTTCAAGAGCAGTGGCATCAACGACGAAGACAGCGAAATGCTGATCAAAAAATTCCAAGACCAATACATCCACTGGGAAGAGAACTCATTCCCTGGTTCATTAGGTAACGTAATTTCAGGTCGTATTGCTAACCGCTTTGACCTTGGTGGCATCAACTGTGTAGTAGATGCTGCGTGTGCAGGTTCTCTAGCCGCAATGCGCATGGCACTGAGCGAGCTGGTTGAAGGCCGCAGTGAAATGATGATCACTGGTGGTGTGTGTACTGATAACTCACCAACCATGTACATGAGCTTCTCTAAAACCCCAGCATTCACTACAAACGAAACCATTCAACCTTTCGACATCGATTCAAAAGGCATGATGATTGGTGAAGGCATCGGCATGGTTGCTCTTAAGCGCCTTGAAGATGCTGAACGTGACGGCGACAGAATCTACTCAGTGATTAAAGGTGTCGGTTCTTCTTCGGATGGTAAGTTCAAGAGTATTTACGCGCCTCGCCCTGAAGGACAAGCAAAAGCACTCAAACGTGCTTATGATGATGCAGGTTTCGCACCGCACACGCTTGGCCTACTAGAAGCGCACGGCACAGGTACTGCAGCAGGCGATGTTGCTGAATTTGGTGGCTTAAACTCGGTATTCAGTGAGAACAATGAAGAGAAGCAACACATTGCGTTAGGCTCTGTGAAATCTCAAATTGGTCACACTAAATCAACCGCGGGTACTGCAGGTTTAATCAAAGCTGCCTTAGCACTGCACCACAAAGTACTGCCGCCAACGATTAACGTATCGGCTCCGAATCCTAAACTGGATATCGAAAACTCGCCGTTCTACCTAAACACACAAACGCGCCCTTGGATGAAACGTGTCGACGGCACACCACGCCGTGCAGGTATCAGCTCATTCGGTTTTGGTGGCACTAACTTCCACGTGGTATTGGAAGAGTACACACCAGAGCACACTCGCGGTGACAAATACCGTCAACGCCAAGTGCCGCAAACTCTGTTATTCAGCGCAGAATCTCGTCAAGCACTGATCAATGAACTTAAAAAGGTTTCAACTCAAACTGCAGATGCAGCGTTCAAACTGGAAGCGCTTGCTGAGCAACACGCTCTACGCGAAGTTGACGCTAAGCATGCTCGTCTTGGTTTAGTTGTAACTGACCAAGCAGACCTTCAAGCGCAACTGACTCAAGCGATTCCTATGCTTGAGAGCCAAACCAAAGCACATTGGCAGATACCAAACGGTACTAGCTACCGTGAGTCAGCACTGATTGCTGAAAACGGCACTAGTAAAGTAGCAGCGCTATTTGCAGGTCAAGGTTCGCAATATCTCAACATGGGTCGCGAGCTTGCTTGTCATTACCCAGAGATGCGCCAACAGCTTGCTCAAGCGGACCAAGTATTTGGTCAGCACAAGAAGACGGCTCTGTCCCAAATTCTATTCCCCATTCCAACCTTCACACCAGAAGCAACCAAAGCTCAAGAAGCGGTGTTAACCAACACGGCCAATGCGCAAAGTGCAATTGGTACTGTGTCTATGGGTCAGTTCGACATCATGACTCAAGCTGGCTTCAAAGCAGACATGGTTGCAGGCCACAGCTTTGGTGAACTAAGCGCACTATGTGCTTCGGGTGTTATCTCGCAAGACGATTACTACCAACTAGCTTTCGCTCGTGGCGATGCGATGGCGGCGACACCTGAACAAGGCGACAGCGGTACTATGTTTGCGGTCATTCTAGACGCAGACAAACTTCCAGCCGTTGAAAGCTGCATCAGCCAATTTGAAGGCGTGAGCATTGCCAACTACAACGCTCCGACTCAACTGGTTATTGCAGGTCCAACTGCGACGGTTCAACAAGCAGCACAAGCGCTAACTGAACAAGGCTTCAAAGCGATTGCTCTGCCAGTGTCTGGCGCTTTCCACACACCGCTTGTTGCTCACGCTCAAAAACCATTTGCTTCTGCAATTGATAAAGCTTCATTCAGCGCTCCAACACTGCCGCTTTACTCAAATGCAACGGGCAAGCTGCACAGCAAAGACGCTAAAGCGATCAAGAAAGCGTTCAAGCAACACATGCTGCAATCGGTTCGTTTTAGCGAGCAAATTGAAGCGATGTACGAAGCCGGTGCGCGTGTATTCGTTGAGTTCGGTCCCAAGAACATTCTTCAAAAGCTGGTTGAAAAAACACTGGCTGATAAGAACGAAGAACTTTATGCAATCAGCATCAACCCAAACCCTAAAGGCGACAGTGACCAACAGCTTCGTTTAGCTGCCGTTCAACTGTGCGTGGCTGGTGTTTCATTAGACAACATTGACCCTTACCAAGCTGACATTGCTGAACCTGCAAAGGCATCACCAATGAACATCAAGCTGAATGCAACCAACTACATCAGCCCTGCTACTCGTAAGAAAATGGATCAATCATTGGCTTCGGGCAACGTCACCGAAAAGACTGAGATTGTTGAAGTGAAAGTTGAAGTCGAGAAAATCGTGGAAAAAGAAGTGATTAAAACAGAAATCGTTGAAGTACCTGTCGCTGCTCCTCAAGCTTCAAATGTACAACAATCAGTTGCAGCACCAAGAGTACAAGTAGCAACAGCAACTCAGCAGCCTCAAGTAGCACAACCTGCACCAGCGACTATTCAACCAACAGCTTCAGTAACGGTTGATGAGTCTTCACTGCAATCATTCTTCAATGCTCAACAACAAGCAGCAGAAGTACATCAGCAGTTCCTTGCGATTCCTCAGCAATACGGTGACACGTTCAACACCCTAATGTCTGAGCAAGCGAAAATGGCAACGGCAGGCGTAGCAATTCCTGAGAACCTACAGCGTTCTATGGAAATGTTCCACCAGCACCAAGCTGAAACGCTAAAAGCTCACGCTCATTACCTAGAGATGCAAGCGCACAGCAACAACTCAGCACTTAACATGCTGACACAAGGTTCAGTACAAACGGTACAACCAACCTTCGTTGCTTCTGTAAATGCTCAGCCAGCGATTCAAGCTCCAACTACTCAAACTACTCCAGCAGCTATCGTCCAACAGCCTGTAGCTCAAGTACAAGCGACTCCTGTACAAGCTGCGCCGGTTCAAAATACAACAGTTCAGAAAGCTCCAGTACAGAAAGCCGTTCCTGCAGCTCAAGCAGCAGCGCCTGTTGCAGCCCAACCTGTACCAGTTAAAGCACAACCAGCTCCTGTAGCTGCACCAGTAGCAGTACAAACAGCCGACGCTGAAAAAGTGATGCTAGAAGTCGTTGCCGAGAAAACGGGTTACCCAACGGAAATGCTTGATCTAGAAATGGACATGGAAGCAGATCTTGGTATCGACTCAATCAAGCGCGTAGAGATCCTTGGTACCGTTCAAGACGAAATGCCAAACCTACCTGAGCTGAACCCTGAAGATTTAGCTGAGTGTCGTACTCTTGGTGAAATCGTTACCTACATGAACAGCAAGATGCCTTCTGGAGTTTCAACTAATGAAGCTGCACCAGTTCAAGCAGCTGCTGTAGTTAATGGTCTTGATGCAAAAATCGTTCAACAAACCATGCTAGAAGTGGTTGCTGAGAAGACAGGTTACCCAACGGAAATGCTTGATCTAGAAATGGATATGGAAGCAGACCTTGGTATCGATTCAATCAAGCGTGTTGAGATTCTTGGTACGGTTCAAGATGAACTGCCTACTCTTCCAGAGCTAACCCCTGAAGACTTAGCTGAGTGTCGTACACTTGGCGAAATCGTTGCTTACATGAACAGCAAGCTTCCAGCTTCTGCTCCCGTGGCTTCACAAGCAGCAGTAGTTGCTCCGGCAGCAGCTAGCAATGGTCTAGATGCGGCTGTCGTTCAAAAAACCATGTTAGAAGTAGTGGCAGAGAAGACGGGCTACCCGACTGAAATGCTAGACCTAGCAATGGACATGGAAGCTGACCTTGGTATCGATTCAATCAAACGTGTTGAAATCCTAGGTACGGTTCAAGACGAATTACCGACTCTTCCAGAGCTAAACCCTGAAGATCTCGCTGAGTGTCGTACTCTTGGCGAAATCGTAGACTATATGAACAGCAAGCTTCCAGCTTCTGCTCCAGTAGCAGCTCAAGCATCTGTACCAGCGCAAGCAGTCTCAAACGGTTTAAACGCTGAGCAAGTTCAAAGCACAATGCTGAGCGTAGTAGCTGATAAAACTGGCTACCCAACAGAAATGCTCGACCTAGCAATGGACATGGAAGCAGACCTTGGCATTGACTCAATCAAACGTGTTGAGATCCTTGGTACGGTTCAAGATCAACTACCAACATTGCCAGAGCTGAACCCTGAAGATCTAGCTGAGTGTCGTACTCTGGGTGAAATCGTTGACTACATGAATAGTAAGCTAGGCGCTACTGCTACTACGAGTACAGAAGTCGCTGCAGCAACTGTAGAAAGCACGAGCAATGACCTAAATCCTGCTCACGTTCAATCAACAATGATGGAAGTGGTTGCCGACAAAACAGGCTACCCCGCAGAAATGCTCGACCTAGCGATGGACATGGAAGCAGACCTTGGTATCGACTCAATCAAACGCGTTGAGATCCTAGGTACAGTTCAAGACCAGCTACCAACGCTGCCAGAACTGAACCCTGAAGACTTAGCTGAGTGTCGTACGCTTGGTGAAATCGTTACCTACATGCAAAGTAAGCTATCCGCTGCTGCACCCGTAGCAACTTCAAAAGCTGAATCAGTAACGCCTATCGCAGAAACAGCGACAGCGGAACTTCCTCCACACAATGAGGTGGCGCTAAAAAAGCTACCAGCGGCAGATAAACTCGTCGATTGTTTCTCAAAAGACGCTTGTGTCGTGATCACAGATGATGGTCACAACGCCGGTGTTCTAGCAGAAAAGTTGACCGCTAACGGCATTCAAGTTGCTGTAGTGCGTAGTGCTCTTTCTGCCGCGTCACCTTTAAACAGTGAAATCGCAAGCTACACCCTCAACAGTATCGATGATGCTGGTGTGACTGCGGTTATTAACGACATCGAAGCAGACCTTAAAACGTCGAACAAAGTGATTGCTGGCTTCATTCATTTACAAGCTATCGTTGATACGAAACAAAGCAACGAGCAAGCGGTTAACTTGAATGCAGACTCAAGAACTTCACTGACAACAGCGTTCTTATTCGCCAAGTACCTAAATGGTCAGCTGAATGCCGTTTCTGGTCGTAGCGTGTTCTTCACGCTAAGCCGTATCGATGGTGGCTTTGGTTACCTAGATACTAAGCAATTAGCGAATGCAGAACTTAACCAAGCGGCTCTATCTGGTCTAACTAAGACACTGAGCCATGAATGGTCAAACGTGTTCTGCCGCGCATTGGATGCTGACGCTTCGATTGATGCTCGTCACCTAGCTGAAGCTATCACAGGCGAACTGTTCGATATCGATACCAACACGGTTGAAATCGGCCTTAGCCATGCGGAAAACGGGGAATCTGGTCGTGCAACATTGATTGCGACAACACCAGGTGCTGCGCAAACCAAAAACACAGGCGCTCAACTCACCAAGAGCGACAAAGTTCTGGTGACGGGTGGCGCTAAAGGCGTGACGTTTGAATGTGCACTGACTCTTGCTAAGCAATGTAAGTCTCACTTCATTCTTGCAGGTCGTAGTAAGCATATTACTTCAGCTGAGCTACCTCAGTGGGCACAAGGCAAGCAAGAGAAAGAGTTAAAACCAGCGGCTATCGCTCACCTACAAGCAACAGGTGACAAACCAACGCCGAAGAAAGTTGATGCCTTGCTAAAACCTGTATTGAGTAGCCTTGAAATCAACGCAGCACTTGCCGCTTTCAACGAGATTGGCGCGAGCGCTGAATACCTAAGCCTAGATGTATCGAACCATGAGTCAGTAGCGAAAACGCTGGCGAATTTCGAAGGCATCACGGGTCTTATCCACGGTGCAGGTGTACTGGCTGACAAACACATTCAAGATAAAACGCTTGATGAACTGAACATGGTTTACGGCACAAAAGTGGGCGGACTAGAAGCAGTTCTTGGCGGTCTTGATAGCAGCAAGCTAAAACTGATTGCGATGTTCTCTTCGGCGGCGGGTTTCTACGGAAACACAGGCCAAAGCGATTACTCAATGTCCAACGAGATCCTGAACAAAGCGGCTCTACAGCTGTCTGCTCGTAACCCTCAAGCGAAAGTGATGAGCTTCAACTGGGGACCGTGGGACGGTGGCATGGTCAACGCAGCACTGAAACGTATGTTTACAGAGCGCGGTGTGTACGTAATTCCTCTTCAGGCGGGTGCAGAGCTATTTAGTTCTCAACTACTGAACGAAACTGGCATTCAACTGCTGGTTGGTACGAGCATGCAAGGTTCTGACAACAAGGAAGCTGCTGTAAAAAAGCTTAATGCGGAGTCTGTGCACCTTGCAGAGAGTCCGCTGAATACAAGCATTACTGTGACACGTCATCTTGATCCAAAGGCATTGCCTTTCATTCAAGATCACTGCATTGCCGGTAACCCAGTGTTACCGACAGTGTGTGCCATCCAATGGATGCGTGAAGTCGCAGAGCAACTGTTAGGGGTGAACGTTAGCGTTCACAACTACAAACTGCTGAAAGGTGTGATTTTTGATACTGATGAAGTGAAAGAGCTGAAACTGGTTCTTTCCTCTGATGCTAAATCAAAAGATCAGCTAAAAGCAGTAATCAGCTGCCAAGGACGACCACAGTATCAAGCTCAGTTGCAAGTTGCCTCTGTGCAAATGTCTGAAGATGTTCAACAAGCGTCGACAAAACGCTTTGAAGCCAGCACTTCAGCACCTGTAACAACGGCACAAGCTCTATACAGTGACGGCACTCTGTTTCATGGACCAAGATTGCAAGGTATTACCTCAGTTGAGCGCTTTGACGACTTAGGCTTATTGGCTCAGTGCCAGTTGCCTCAGATTGAAAACAGCGACTGCGGATCATTTATTCCTAAGCAAGGCTTTGGCGATAGCCAACCATTTGCTGAAGATTATCTGTTGCAAGCCATGTTGGTATGGGCTCGATTGAAATACGGCGCGGCAAGCCTACCGTCTGCAATCGGTGAGTTTGTGTGTTACGCACCGATGCACAATGGTGACCAAGGTTGGCTAGAACTGAGCGTGATAAAAAGCACGACTCGTTCACTGCAAGCTGATATCTCGCTTTACCACCAAGATGGTCGTTTAAGCGCAGTAATGAAAGGTGCCAAAGTCACCATCAGCAAGAGCTTAAATGACGCATTTTTGCCAAAATCTAGCTCAGCAGTGCCGAAGAAAGAAGCGACTAAGAACCCAGAAAAGGAGCAATTGTCATAGTGACTGTTCCTACTAATAAAGCGATGCCATTGCGCATCGCTCTTTTAGCTCAGCCAGCAAACGCGGCTGAGCTTTCTGCCGACTTATTTCCCTCGTTCCCAGAGATGATAACTGTTGTGGTTGATGGCAATTTTAATCAAGCACTTGCTCACGCCATCGAGACAGTCAATCAAGGTAATGTCGTTAAGCTCTGTTTGGATCATCACTCACCATCATTGTTGATGTTAAGTGCGCTGAATGCTGCTCAGAATAAGATTCACCCACACGCGAATTTGGCGAGCTTTGTAGATACAGCTACCGGAAATAGCATTCAGCTAGCTCTGGATATTGCACGCCGCCCCGCTTCAGATTTAAGTCATCAACAGCAACACTCTGACTTATCGGCTTCGCAGCAGTTTGATGAATTGTTGAATATAGTTAATGCGATATCGAGCCGTTCATTACCGAGCCATTCATTACCTAACCATTACTGGTTCACTGAGCCAAACAAAGCACGTGTTGCTGCGTTAACTTTCAGTGACGATAGCCCAAAAGCCACCAGCCTGATATTGACTCAAGCGACCGGTTTGCACGAGCCAAAGCCCTTGCTATCCAGCGAGCGTTTGATGTTTGTAGTTTCTGGCAATGACCAAGCCGAACTGGTTTCTCAGTTAACCTCGTTAAGAGAAGAGCTTAAATGCGTTAACGAATCGGCAGACCATGAACTTGCTATCGCCAGCGTGATGCATTCAAACCTAAGCCACTTTCAAAGCGTTCAACACCATGCTGGCCGTGGTGCGAACATCGTGATTCAAGCCGCTTCAATTGAGGCTGCACTACAAGAGATCACCGCGATAGAAAATGCGTTGCCAAAAGTAGTGGGTGACAATAGCCACTACAAAACGCCAGCAGGCAGTTGTTTCTCACCGATGTCTCAAAGCAAAGGTGGCGTTGCATTTGTTTACCCTGGTGTTGGCACGGTTTATCCCGGCATGTTGCGCGAATTTCACCACCATTTCCCACAGTTATTTGCTCGCTTAGAACGCGAAGGTAACTTGAAAGAGATGCTGCAGGCTGACAAAACCTACGCAGAAAACTCGCAAGAAATGTCGCTCAGTGAATTGGCAATTGCAGGTGTCGGCAGTAGTTATTTACTAACGCAGCTCTTGTGTGATGAATTCAAAGTGCAGCCAGATTTCGCTTTGGGTTACTCCAAGGGTGAAGCCTCCATGTGGGCCAGCTTAAATGTTTGGAAAAATCCGCATGCGCTGATTGAGATGACTCAAACCAGTCCTATCTTCACCACGGCTATTTCTGGCGAACTCACCGCAGTACGTCAAGATTGGCAGCTGAACGGCGACGAAAGCATCCAATGGAATAGCTTTGTGGTTCGCAGTGATGCGCAAGCGATTGAGGCTCTGTTACCAGAGTTTCCACGTGCTTACCTTGCCATTATCCAAGGTGACACTTGCGTACTGGCAGGCTGTGAAAGCACCTGTCGTGCTCTGCTCAAGAAACTGGGTAAACGTGGCATTGCCGCGAATCGTGTTACCGCAATGCACACCACACCGGCATTGAGCCAACATAGCCAAGTGCGTGAGTTTTACACACAACCACTGTTCGACGAATTGCCAAAGCATATCCGCTTTATCAGCGCAGCAGGTCTACCGACTGGCGAACCAATCAATATAGACAGCGACAGCATCGCCCTTTCGATTGCCGACACTTTCTGTTCGACGCTGGATTTCACCGCGTTGATCCAGAGTGCGCGTCAACAAGGTGCTCGCCTGTTTGTTGAAGTGGGTGCCGATCGTCAAACCAGCACATTGATCGACAAGATCAATCGTAGCGACAACGTAGCAGACCAGTACTGCTCAATCGCTTCCAATGCCAAAGGCGGTGATGATGTTGTCACGCTCATCAAATGCATTGGTCAGCTCATTACTCATCAAATTCCACTGTCTGTCGAGCCACTTATTCAAGGGCTAGAACAACAGATCACCACCGCTAAGCAATTAAGTGGTGTGTCTCAATGCAGCGCAGTGAATCATCAAGGAGAGCTAGTATGAGTTCTCAATCGAAGCCATCTCAATATCAAGCTCAAGCTCAGAACAAACAGCAAGTAAAGTGCAATAAGATCGCGATTGTCGGTATTGCTAACCAATACCCAGAAGCGGATACGCCAAAAGACTTTTGGCAAAACTTGCTAGATAAAAAAGATTCTCGAACCACATTAAGCGCTGAAAAGTTAGGTGCTAAACCTGAAAGCTATCAGGGCGTGCAAGGTGAGTCAGACCGCTTTTACTGCGATAAAGGCGGCTACATCGAAAACTTCAATTTCGATAGCAATGGCTACCGCTTAACAGCAGAATCATTCAACGGTGTTGACCAGAGTTTCCTATGGGCTTTGGATACCAGCCGCAAGGCGTTAGTCGACGCTGGTATTGATCTGAATGCCAATATTTTAGAGCGCACAGGCGTGATTATGGGTGCCCTTTCGTTCCCAACAACACGCTCAAACGACTTGTTTCTGCCGATGTATCACTCAGTGGTCGAGAAAGCACTTAAAGATAAATTGGCTAATGACCAGTTTTCACTGCTGCCAACCAATGAAACCGCGCAAGACCTCAACCCTATCAATGGTGCTGCAGCACATAACGCCTCTAAGTTAGTGGCTGATGCGCTAGGTTTAGGCAACGTGCAACTTAGCCTAGATGCGGCATGCGCAAGCTCAGTGTATTCATTGAAGTTAGCGTGTGATTACTTGAACACGGGCAAAGCCGACATGATGTTGGCAGGTGCGGTATCCGGTGCTGACCCATTCTTTATCAACATGGGTTTCTCCATCTTCCACGCTTACCCAGACCACGGTGTGTCGGTTCCGTTTGATAGCAACAGTAAAGGTCTATTTGCTGGCGAAGGTGCGGGGGTTTTAGTCCTAAAACGCTTAGCCGATGCAGAGCGTGATGGCGATAACATTTACGCAGTCGTCAGCGGTATTGGCTTGTCGAACGATGGCCGTGGCCAGTTCGTATTAAGCCCAAATAGCAAAGGACAAGTACAAGCCTTTGAACGCGCTTACGAAGCTTCTAACCTAACACCAGACAGCATCGAAGTAATTGAGTGTCACGCAACCGGCACACCGTTAGGTGACAAGGTTGAGCTAACCTCAATGGAACGTTTCTTTGCTGACAAACTGAATGGTTCTAACCCGCCATTGATTGGCTCTGCGAAGTCCAACCTCGGTCACTTACTGACTGCGGCGGGTATGCCGGGGATCATGAAGATGATTTTTGCGATGAAAGAAGGTGTTCTTCCGCCAAGTATTAATTTGGACAAGCCACTATCGTCGCCTGAAGGTTTATTTGGCCCACAGACTCTGCCAACGCAGGTTCAACCTTGGCCAAGTAAAGCGGGTAACTCAGAGCGCTGCGCGGGTGTTTCTGTATTTGGTTTCGGTGGTTGTAACGCTCACTTACTGCTTGAAGCGTATTCAGACACGAGTCATGTAAACCAGATTCCAGAATCAGTATCTCCAAGCCTACAACCGTCTAATTTAAGCATTACTGGTCTCGCGTCTCACTTCGGCTCTCTGCAAAGCATCAATGCGCTAAGCACTGCGATTGAAACCAACAACGATGCTTTCATTGCTTTGCCTAAGAAGCGCTGGAAAGGTTTAGACCAACATCCAGAACTGCTGAATCAGTTTGGTTTACACGGCATTCCAAACGGGGCTTACATCGATCAATTCGACCTCGATTTCCTACGCTTCAAAGTACCGCCGAATGAAGATGACCGTTTGATCTCTCAGCAGTTGCTACTGATGAAAGTTGCAGACGAAGCGATCAAAGATGCCAAGCTTGTGGCAGGCCAAAAGGTTGCAGTACTGGTAGCGATGGAAACTGAGCTTGAGATGCACCAATTCCGTGGACGCGTAAACCTGCATAGCCAATTGGCTGACAGCTTTGCCAACATGGGTATTGAGCTAACACAAGACGAATACCAATCGCTAGAAACCATCGCGATGGACAGTGTGATGGACGCAGCCAAGCTGAACCAATACACCAGTTTCATCGGCAATATCATGGCTTCGCGCATCTCTTCATTGTGGGACTTTAACGGCCCTGCCTTTACGATTTCTGCCGCTGAACAGTCGGTTGCTCGTTGTATCGATGTCGCGCAAAACCTGATGTCGCAAGAATCAATGGATGCCGTTGTAATTGCAGCCGTTGACCTTAGTAGCAGTGCAGAACATGTCATTCTGAAGAACAGCGTGAGCCCAGTATCACTTGCTCCTAAATTCGGACAACCGCAAGACGGCAGTTGGAATGTCGGCGAAGGCGCAGGTGCAATTGTTCTTGTTGACGAGAGTCGAGTAACGACTAACCAAGATATGGCTTACGGCAGCATCAACGCATTGGCCTTTGGTTCAAGCGAGCGTAACAATGCCGTTGCTGATGAGTTACTGACTCAAGTCGGTATGAGCTCAAACGATGTTTCTCTGCTTGAGCTTAACCATGCACCCGAATCTTCATTACATCAGTCTACGTCTCTAAGTTTCGCGAACACAAAAACGACTCAAGCGAGTCAGCGTGTTGGTCATTGCTCGGCAGCTTCTGGCATGGCAAGCCTACTACACGGCCTCCTCAACCTGAACCTTGCCCCTCTGAATCCAAGCATCAGTTCTAAAAACGCGATTGTTGCCAGCATCAGCGAAGGACAATGTTCACAGCTGCTACTAAGCCAATCGAGTGTTGAATCTCAATCACTTTCTGTTCGTTTAAGTAGTGAACTGGTAAGTGATGCTAAGCGTCAGTTGGTTAAGCAAGTGACTCTTGGTGGTCGCGATATTTATCAACACATCGCAGAGACACCAATCGCTAACCTAGCGCACATTCAACAGAAAGCTTCTGGTAAACAAGCAGCAAGAGTGGCGTCGGCTCCAACGACAGCAAGCATTCAAGCAGCCCTTGTGCAAAAAGAGTTAGAGAAGAAGGTATTAGCGCAGAACGCGGTAGAACCAGCCATCGAAACTCCTACATCAGTATCCCCTACTCTGGCGCCAACTCGCCACAGTCAGCTAACAGGTAACCACAGCAATATGACTCATGTCCTATCCGCTAAAAATGGCGTGTCTCAAATCGACGCAGCTTCACAGCAGCCGCAAAATCTAAGCCAAAACCAAGCGTTTGCTCAAAACCAGCAAGCGGCTCAACAGGTACACAAAGCATTCCTGCACACACGAGCCCAAGGCATGCAGATGGCTGATGCACTATTAAAGGCGCAGCTAAACGCAGTGACGTCTGGTTTAGATAGCTCAGCCGAAACATCAACTCAGCCTGTTCAAGCTCAACCAGCTCAGGTTCAGTCAGCACCGGTAAACGTACTTGCGACACCGGCACCAGTAAAACCTGTTCGTAAGCCATGTATCTGGGATTACGATGATCTGGTTGAATACGCGGAAGGCGACATCGCCAATGTATTTGGCCCTGACTACGCGATCATCGATAGCTACTCGCGCCGCGTTCGACTACCAACCACAGACTACCTATTGGTATCTCGTGTAACCAAGCTCAACGCGACAGTGAACGAGTACAAGCCAAGCACCATGACCACCGAATACGACATCCCAGTTGATGCGCCGTATCTTGTTGATGGTCAAATCCCTTGGGCTGTTGCAGTTGAATCAGGTCAGTGTGACCTAATGCTGATCAGCTACTTAGGCATTGACTTCGAAAACAAAGGCGAGCGTGTTTATCGCCTGCTTGATTGTACGCTGACCTTCCTTGGCGACTTGCCTCGTGGTGGCGATACGCTGCGTTACGACATCTCAATCAACAGCTTTGCTCGCAATGGCGACACGCTGCTGTTCTTCTTCTCGTACGAATGTTTCGTTGGCGACAAGATGATCCTGAAAATGGATAACGGTTGTGCAGGCTTCTTCACTGACGAAGAGCTAGCAGACGGCAAAGGTGTGATTCACACTGAAGATGAAATCAAGGCTCGTAAACTTGCCACTAAGCAACGCTTCGACCCTATGTTGCACTGCCCTAAAACGCAGTTTAACCACCAAGAACTGCGCCACCTGCTGACTGCAAACATTGCAGAGTGTTTTGGCCCAACTCACCAATCTGATCGCCACCAGCCTTCTTTGTGCTTCAGCTCAGAGAAGTTCATGATGATCGAAAAGGTTAGCCGTGTTGAACCGCAAGGCGGCACATGGGGACTTGGTCTGATTGAAGGTCACAAGCAGCTAGAGCCTGAGCACTGGTACTTCCCTTGTCACTTCAAAGATGACTCAGTAATGGCTGGATCTTTGATGGCAGAAGGTTGTGGTCAGCTGCTTCAATTCTTCATGATGCACCTTGGCATGCATACGCTTGTTCAAAATGGTCGTTTCCAACCGCTTGAAAATGCCCCTCAACAAGTGCGTTGTCGTGGTCAAGTTCTACCACAATCAGCAGAACTGACTTACCGCATGGAAGTGACCGAGATTGGTCTAAGCCCTCGCCCATACGCGAAAGCTAACATCGATATTTTGCTGAATGGCAAAGTGATTGTTGATTTCCAAAACTTGGGTGTGATGATCAAAGAAGATGACGAATGTACTCGTTACCTGCCTTCTTTAGAAACAGCTGTCGCGCCCCCTGTTATCGAAAACTTGGGCCATACACCCGCCATTAATCAGCAGGCTTCAGCAAATGCGCCGTTGATGGCGCAAATTGAAGACCTAGAAACAGCGCCAAATAAAGGCGTGATTCCTCTTCAACATGTTGAAGCTCCGGTAACGCCTGATTACCCGAACCGCACACCCGATACGGTTCCATTCACGCCATACCACATGTTCGAATTCGCGACTGGCGACATCGAAAAATGTTTCGGCCCTGACTTCTCAATCTACCGTGGGATGATTCCACCACGTACTCCGTGTGGCGATCTGCAGCTAACTACTCGTGTCGTAGAGATTGATGGCAAGCGTGGCGACTTCAAGAAGCCTTCATCGTGTATCGCAGAATACGAAGTGCCAGAAAATGCATGGTACTTTGATGAAAACAGCCACCACACCTTGATGCCTTATTCGGTATTGATGGAGATTTCACTGCAGCCAAACGGCTTTATCTCTGGCTACATGGGCACCACACTAGGCTTCCCAGGTGAAGAACTGTTTTTCCGTAACCTAGACGGCAGCGGCAAAATGCTGCGTAACGTCGACTTGCGTGGCAAAACGATCACCAACGATTCTCGCCTGCTTTCAACCGTAATGATGGGTACAAACATCGTACAGAGCTTTAGCTTCGAACTGAGCACTGACGGCGTGCCATTCTACGAAGGTACAGCGGTATTTGGTTACTTCAAAGGCGCAGCACTGAAAGACCAACTGGGTTTGGACAACGGTAAGGTGACTCATCCTTGGCACGTTGATAACAACCGCACGCCGGATGTAAACATCAACCTGCTAGACAAAACGACGCGTTACTTCAATGCACCTGTCTCGTCTACTGGTGAAGTACAAGAGCACTACAAATTGGCCGGCGGTCGTTTGAACTTTATCGATACCGTGCAGATCACTAGCGATGGTGGTAAAGACGGTCTTGGTTACCTATACGCTGAGCGTACGATTGACCCAAGTGATTGGTTCTTCCAATTCCACTTCCATCAAGATCCTGTAATGCCAGGTTCTCTAGGTGTCGAAGCGATCATCGAGCTGATGCAAACCTATGCGCTAAACAAAGATCTTGGCGCTGACTTCCGCAATCCAAAGTTCGGTCAAATCCAATCTGAAGTGAAATGGAAATACCGTGGTCAGATTAACCCTCTGAACAAACAGATGTCTCTCGATGTACATATCACAGCGGTTAAAGACGAAGACGGCAAACGCATCATCGTTGGTGACGCAAACCTGAGCAAAGATGGTCTGCGTATTTACGAAGTGAAAGACATCGCAATTTGTATCGAAGAAGCCCCTGCTACCGATAAAGCTTCTGGTATCAATAAAGCTTAAGCCGCCATTTAGAGACAGAGAATTAGGAAAGAATTTAGTATGACAACTCAAACTACAATCAATAACGAAAAGCTATCTCCGTGGCCTTGGCAGATCGAAGAGAACACAACGCGTTTCGATAACGCAGCAATGTCGACAATCTTGAAAGATTTAAGCCTTGCTTGTTACGTGGTGAACCACCCAGAAAAAGGCTTAGGCGTAAGCCAACAAGCTGAGATTGCATCAAGCGATTCAGCAAGCTCTTCGAACAGCCAACCTGTTAGCGCCTTTGCTCCCGCTCTTGGTACACAAAGCCTAGGCGACGAAGATTTTCGTCGCTGCCACGGCGTGAAATACGCTTACTACGCGGGCGCAATGGCTAACGGCATTTCATCTGAAGAGTTGGTGATTGCGCTTGGCCAGGCAGGCATTCTTTGTTCATTTGGCGCGGCGGGCTTAATCCCGTCTCGCGTTGAGCAAGCTATCAACCGCATTCAAGCTGCACTGCCAAACGGTCCTTACGCGTTTAACTTGATTCACAGCCCAAGTGAACCCGCGCTAGAGCGCGGTAGTGTTGAGCTGTTTTTGAAGCACAAAGTGAAAACGGTTGAGGCTTCAGCATTCTTAGGTTTAACACCGCAAATCGTTCACTACCGTGCCGCTGGCCTTAGCCGCGATGCACAAGGTGAGATTCAGATTGGCAACAAGGTTATTGCTAAGGTAAGCCGTACTGAAGTCGCTAGTAAGTTCATGCAGCCTGCTCCTGTGAAAATGCTGCAAGCTTTGGTTGATGAAGGCCGAATCACAGCAGAACAGATGGAGCTAGCACAGCTGGTTCCTATGGCGGATGACATTACTGCAGAAGCCGATTCTGGTGGTCACACCGATAATCGTCCGCTAGTAACTCTACTACCAACGATTCTTGCCCTGAAAGAGCAAATCCAAGCTCAGTACCAATTCAAAACACCGCTACGTGTCGGTTGTGGTGGTGGCGTAGGTACGCCTGACGCTGCTCTAGCAACGTTTAACATGGGTGCGGCATACATTGTTACCGGTTCTATCAACCAAGCGTGTGTTGAGGCTGGCGCGAGCGAGCACACACGTAAGCTACTTTCGACAACCGAAATGGCTGACGTGACTATGGCTCCGGCAGCAGACATGTTCGAAATGGGCGTGAAGCTGCAAGTGGTTAAACGTGGCACCTTGTTCCCAATGCGTGCAAACAAGCTGTACGAGATCTACACACGTTACGACTCGATTGAAGCGATTCCAGTTGAAGAGCGTCAAAAGCTAGAGAAGCAGGTATTCCGTTCAACTCTGGATGATATTTGGGCTGGTACTGTGGCGCACTTTAACGAGCGCGACCCTAAACAGATCGAACGTGCTGAAGGCAATCCAAAACGCAAAATGGCGTTGATCTTCCGTTGGTACTTGGGGCTTTCGAGCCGTTGGTCAAACACGGGCGAACAAGGTCGTGAGATGGATTACCAAGTATGGGCAGGCCCGGCACTTGGCGCATTCAACGCATGGGCGAAAGACAGCTACCTAGACGATTACCAACAGCGTAATGCGGTCGACCTTGCTAAGCATTTGATGCACGGTGCGGCGTACTTGGCTCGTGTTAACTTGTTGACTTCACAAGGTATCAAACTTGATCCAGAGCTAGCACGTTGGAAGCCAACGCAAAGAATGGCATAGGCATTTCAATGTAGCGTTAATTAAGCTCAACGAATAAAAAAAGCGACCACTAAGGTCGCTTTTTCTTTAGGCGTTCTTATCTAAACTAGATAGACGATCAAGATTTCTGCATACGCTTTTTCAGTCGAGCTAAGTCAATTTCACTAGAGCGAACGGTCAACTTAATACACTCGTAGTCGTACTCTTCTTTTACCACACTCATGTTTGAGCGAATCTCACCAATGATGCCTTGGCCAGAATAAGGAATCGTGATCTCTTCTTCGATCATGCCTTCTTCAGCAACACCAACGATGTACTTGTGCAGTTTGGTGATATCCAGAGGATCACGAGTTGACGTTAGCATCGCATCTGGGAATTCTTCGATCAGCTCTAATTGCTGCTCTTCAGTCAATCTATCGCACTTATTCAGCACTAATAGTTTTTCGCTGCCTTCAACGCCCACTTGAGCTAATACGTCGTGCACTACATCAAGTTGTGCGCGGAATGAAACGTCAGAAGCATCAACCACATAAAGCAGTAATGAAGCATCATGCGCTTCTGCTAGTGTTGAGTGGAATGAAGCAACCAGATCATGTGGCAGCTTCTTGATAAAACCAACCGTATCTGACACTAAGATACGCGGCTGAGTGATCGGCTGAAGTGCACGAACCGTGGTATCTAGGGTTGCGAACAGCTTGTCTTCACCACTCACTTCGGTTGCGGTCATTGCACGCATCATCGAAGATTTACCCGCGTTGGTGTAACCAACCAGAGCAACAGTGAAAAGTTCCGAACGCTGTGTGCGTCGGTTCTTCATTTCATCTTGTACGCTAACCAGCTCACGCTTAAGCGCAGCAATTTGGTCACGTACTTTACGACGGTCAAGCTCTAGTGAGGTTTCACCAGCACCCTGACCCATTTGACGCTCTTTATCACCGTCGGCCGTCTCACGCAGTCGAGGCACTAGGTAGTTTAGTCGAGCGATTTCAACTTGCAGACGTGCGGTACGAGTACGAGCATGACGGCTGAAGATCTCAATGATGATACCAGTACGGTCAAACACCTCTACACCCAAGTGAGCTTCTACATTACGCAGTTGAGATGGGCTCAAATCACAGTCGAATACCACTACGTCAGCAGTACCAAACTCCACGTCTTCAGATGGAAGATCATCAAAATCTAACTCATCGATACCAGCACGAAAATCAAAAGACTCATCGATAAAATCTTCATCTTCGGCTTCTTCAATCGAACCTTGGTAACCGGTTAAGTGTGCAATTTCTGCAAGCTTACCTGCGCCCAACACGTTTTGTCGTTGTGTTGAACTGTGGTGCTGTGATTGTGTACCGACCACTTTAAACCCTAGGGTTGTTACTAAGCGAGCAAGTTCGGCAAGAGACTCTTTTGCTTCGTCACCTTTGAAGTCCGGTGTCGTAATAGAAATAAGTAAAGCGTTACTAGCTGAGGGTTTTGCTGTTAGTTTCATGTATTCTTCTGTTTATGCACTAATGTGCAACCTAGTATTTGGTCTAAAGTAGCGCGATCCTACGCTGTTCTCGGTCAGCTTTATAGAGCTAACGGAGGCTAATTAACGATATTATTGCAGTTAATCCATTTATCTCGTTTATCCCTCTGTTTTCGTGAGGAAATAAAACAGGCTAAAACACAAAAAAGACAGCATCACGTTACTTATTATAAGTTAGTGATACTGCCTTTGTTTAAGCTTAGACTCTCATTGAGCTACTGTCTCAAAAACTAAAAATCAATTCTCGCTTCAGTCTGAGCATCAAAGAATACCGCCTTTGATAAGTCAAAATGCAGCGGCGCCATTTGCCCAACTGACACTTCAAATTCTGGCGACAAGCGACACGCTACTTCTTGGTTGTTCACTTTCACCATCGCAATCGTATCTGGCCCTGTAGGTTCCAAGACTTCCAGCTGTAAATCTAGCTTGGTCGTTGCCGACACATCTTCACTTTCCTGCTCAGTGATGTGTTCAGGGCGCAGGCCAATCACCACTTCTTTGCCATCTTGTTCACGCATGCTTTGTGGTAATCGAATGTGGTGCTCTTGCTCAGCCGTACCCGTTACTTTGATGATCGGATTCTGTTCCTCATCCAAATCCACCATGGTCTTAATGAAGTTCATGGATGGTGACCCCATAAAGCCCGCCACGAACATATTGTTTGGTTTGGTGTAGATCTCTTGCGGCGTACCGAGTTGCTGCAATTCACCATCTTTCATCACCGCAATACGGTCAGCCAATGTCATTGCCTCGATCTGATCATGAGTCACGTAGACAATGGTGGTGTTCAGCTTTTGGTGCAGACGTTTAATCTGATGACGCATTTCCACACGCAGCTTGGCATCCAAGTTAGAAAGCGGCTCATCGAATAGGTACAGCTTAGGACGACGCGCCAAAGCACGCCCCATAGCGACACGTTGACGCTGGCCACCAGAAAGTTGTGACGGTTTACGATCCAGCAACTGTTCGATTTGCAGCATTTCAGCGACTCGATTCACTTCTGCATCGATTTCCTCTTGTGGCATCTTACGAATCTTCAAACCGAAGGCGATATTGCCGCGTACCGTCATATTTGGGTATAGCGCATATGATTGGAATACCATCGCGATGTCGCGATCTTTGGGTTCAACCTGAGCCACGTCAACACCATCAATCACGATTTCACCCGAGCTAATATTCTCTAGCCCAGCAATGGTGTTCATTAAGGTGGATTTTCCACACCCCGAAGGGCCGACAAGTATCAAAAATTCCCCCGAATCGATACTGATGTCGATGCCCTTTAACGTTTCGTTGTCCGCGTTGCGATAGGTTTTACGGATCTGTTTTAAATCTAATGTTGCCATGGGTAATTATCCTTTTACTGATCCTGCCGTTAGGCCACGAACAAAATATTTTCCTGCGAAGACATACACCAACAACGTTGGCAGTGCAGCGATGATCGCGGCAGCCATATCGACGTTGTATTCTTTAACGCCCGTGCTGGTGTTAACTAAGTTGTTTAATGCCACGGTGATTGGTTGAGTCTCTGAGCCTGAGTACACCACCCCGAACAAGAAATCGTTCCAGATTGCTGTGAACTGCCAGATCACCGTCACCATGATGATGGGTGTAGAGATCGGTAATAAGATCTTGAAGAAAATAGTAAAGAAGCCTGCACCATCCAGTTTTGCCGCTTTGATCAATTCATCCGGAATCGAGATATAGAAGTTACGGAAAAACAGAGTCGTAAACGCCATGCCGTAGATAACATGCACAATCACCAAACCAATGGTTGTGTTAGCCAAGCCCATCTTGCCAAGCATGGTCGCCATTGGCAGAAGTACGACTTGGAACGGAATAAAGCAGCCAAACAACAACAAACTAAAGAACAGGTTTGAGCCTCGGAACTGCCACTTAGTGACCACATAGCCGTTGAATGCTCCGAGCAATGTTGAGATCGCAACCGCAGGTATCACCATTTGGAATGAGTTCCAAAAGTAGCCTTTGATGCCTTCACATTTAACGCCAGTACACGCGGTGTCCCACGCTTTATACCAAGCATCAAACACCCACTCTTTCGGTAAGCTCATCAAGTTACCCGCCTTAATGTCTGGCAAAGTTTTGAATGAGGTCAGTACCATGACGAACAGTGGCATTAAATAAACTAAGCAGAAGAAAAGCAGTGCTGAATAGATAAACATTCGAGCAAAGTTGATGTTATTCATCATGACTTTTTCTCCCTAAGTTCAGAGTAAAGATAAGGCACGAGAATCGCTAAAATACCCGCAAGCATCATCATGGCACTGGCAGCACCAAGGCCGATTTGTCCACGTGTAAATGAATGTGCGTACATGAATAGCGCAGGAAGATCCGATGAATAACCTGGGCCGCCCGCTGTCATTGCCGTCACAAGGTCGAAACTCTTAATCGCAATGTGTGAGGTGATAATCACAGCGCTGAAAACCACAGGGCGCAAGCAAGGCAGAATGATTTTGAGATAAATCGTGGGTAAGCTTGCCCCATCAATTTGAGCGGCTTTGATGATTGAAGAATCAATACCACGAAGGCCGGCCAAGAACATTGCCATGACAAAGCCTGAAGACTGCCAAAGCGCTGCGATAACCAAGGTATATACCGACATTTCAGAGTCGACTAACCAATCGAATTTGAAGTCGGTGAAGCCCCAATCTTGCATCAGTTTTTCAATACCAAGACCCGGATTGAGGATCCACTTCCAAGCGGTACCCGTCACGATGAATGACAAGGCCATTGGGTATAAATAGATGGTACGAATCGCACCTTCTTGACGGATGTTCTGGTCAAGCAATACCGCCAAACCCACACCTAACAAGATAGCAATCGCCATGAATAGAAAACCAAACACACCGAGATTGGTGATTGAGGTTATCCAGCGATCGTTGTCCATCAGCTTTTCATATTGAGCTAAACCAACAAAGTTGAAGCTCGGTAAAAATCGAGAATTCGTAAACGACAGCGCCGCCGTCCAGAATATATAGCCGTAGATACACACCACGGTCACTAACGCGGTAGGCGCCAGTACAATCTTGGGTAACCAATGTTGCAACCTGTCAGCAAAGCTAGGCTTGGGCGCAGGCTGGCTCCTTGTGGGTTTTGGAGTCGACTCAGTCAAAACATGCTCCATAACTTATCCTTGTTGCACAATCGAGCCGATGGCTTACCTCTCGGCACCACATCAGCATCACGCATATTAGAATTGGGAATGAAGAGCAGATAGGCTCCCTACGAGCCTATCCACCCTGGGGGTTTGGTGTTAAACCAAGTGAGATTAGATAGCCGCTTTCACTGCTTTCGCTAACTTAGCTGCCGCTTCTTTTGGATCGGCATCTTTTTCGTTGAAGAAGTTGGTTACCACGTCGTAAATCGCGCCTTGAGCGTAGCTTGTGGTCGCTAGGCCGTGAGCCATACTCGGAACTAGATCGCCAGATTCCGCACTTGCTTTAAAGGTTGCCATTGAATCCAACGCACATTGGTCGAACTTAGACATGTCCATATCGAGACGTACTGGGATTGAGCCTTTGTTCAAGTTGAAGACTTCTTGGAAATCTTTGGTAAGAATGGTTTTCGCGAGATCTTGCTGCGCTTTTTGGTTCTCTTTGTCACTTAACTCAAAGAACGCAAAGCTATCGATGTTGAAAGTAAATTGGCCGTCAGTACCCGGAGCTGGTGCACAGATGTAGTCTTTACCCGGCACTTTGCCTGCTGCGGTAAACTCACCTTTCGCCCAGTCACCCATGATTTGCATTGCAGCTTCGCCATTGATAACCATTGAGGTTGCGACGTTCCAATCACGACCTGGCGAGTTGCTGTCGATGTAATCACGCATCTTTTTGAACTTGGTGAACACTTCCACCATTTTGTCGCCAGATAAAACGTCCATATCAAGATCAACGAACGCTTTGTTGTAGTCTGCACTGCCTAGTACATCAAGTGCTACCGCTTCGAAGACTGTCGCGTCTTGCCAAGGTTGACCACCGTGAGCCAGAGGAATGAAGCCAGCCGCTTTGATCTTGTCTGCCGCCACGAAGAATTCGTCTAATGTGGTTGGAACCGTCACACCTGATTTTTCTAATACAACAGGGTTAGCCCAAAGCCAGTTAACACGGTGAACGTTAACAGGAACCGCTACATATTCGCCGTCCCACTTCATCACATTAGTGACAACTTCTGGCAGTAGTTCATCCCACTGTTCTTGTTTCGCCGTTGCATCGAGAGACGTTAGAAAACCTAAACCACCCCACTCTTGAATATCATGACCTTTGATCTGCGCTGCAGACGGTGGGTTGCCTGACACTGCTCGCGTTTTCAAAACGGTCATCGCACTTTCACCGCCGCCACCAGCCACTGCAAAGTCTTTCCATGTATGGCCTTGTTCTTCAATCATCTCTTTCAGTACCGCGGCAGATTTTGCTTCGCCACCGGCAGTCCACCAGTGAAGCACTTCCACTTCACCAGCTTGAGAAAATGTTGAGGCAGCAAGAAGAGATAGAGTAAGTAGGGTTTTATTGATTTTCATTATTATCTTCCATGTTTTAGCGGACTCGACGTCCGGTTCAATAAAGAGTCTACTTATTCTGATTGATAAGATTGAAACAAAAGGTAAGCCCTATGTAACACAATTGTTACATTACACTTCTAAGCCTGTGGGGATATAGACTTTGGCTTCTAAGCCGCCTTGAGAGGAGTTGCGAATAATGAGATCTCCGCCGTGTCCGTGCAGGATATTTCGGCAGATCCCGAGGCCAAGTCCGTGTCCTTGGTCGTCCGTTGCTAACCTAAAGTAAGGTTCAAAAACTAACTCTAGCTTGTCTTCTGGAATACCGAGACCACGGTCTTGAATGGTCACGACCACCCAAAGATCATCACCGCTGATTTCAACAACTGCTGAGGAACCATACTTAACCGCGTTGTCGATTAAGTTGGTGAGTACACGCTTTATCGCCAGTGGTTTAGCGACCAATGGCTCAATGACGACCGGCTCGAACTCAACCTTTGTCTGATACTGGTTATGAGATTCAATCACTGCAAGTACCATTTCGTTGAGGTCAATAATGGCATTATTCTCGTGTAGATCGGTGTCTCTTACCGCTTGTAAAGCGCCCTTAACCATCATCTCAAGCTCATCCAAATCCTTATTGAACTTGTCTTTCTTTACTTCGCTTTCCAATAGCTCGGCTCGTAGTCTAAGCCGTGTTATTGGTGTCTTTAAATCATGTGAGATTGCAGAGAAAAGGTGCTCACGGTCGGCAACATAGCGACGAATCCGTTGCTGCATTCGATTAAACGCTCGGGTCGCCGTCACCAGCTCAGTAGCCCCCTCTTCGTTAAGTGGCGGCTGCTGAATATCCATACTCATCTCATTGGCCGCTCTTGCTAATTTTTTAAGAGGGCGTACTTGCCGACGAATCATCAAGTAAGTCAAAACCAAAAGAATGAGGGTCGAGGAAACTAAGAAGATCACCTGTTCTCTGCCGAGAATCGTATCGTCGAGTTTGACGTAAGGCGCAGGCAACAACGCGGCGATATACACCCATTCATGACTGGCTAATTCTATCTGAACAACCAGAATAGGAGGGTTAAGAGGTTCTAAGGTTAAAGTATGATGTGCCCACGATCGTGGGAGATCGCTCAAGTAGATGTCATTTTTAAGCAAACGAAGATGTTCAGGGCGAGAGAAATCAACCCGCACTGATTCGACTTTATTGAGCTTGCTACTCAAAACACTTTCTATCGCTTCAATCGAGGCGGTTTTTAAACGGGTATCAGGGATCGGTTCGACAATCAACGCCTCTTTATTGAAAGAAACGAAGAAGCGCGTACCGCCCATATTGCGGATTTGATCCAACACGATATGGCGATATTTAACGGGCAGAGACTGGAAGAAAGTCACCGTCGAGGCAAACATATTGGCCATGCTTGAAGAGGCAGAACGAATCCCCTCCAGTTCTTTGTGTTTGGATTCGCTATACCAAATAGACGTTGCGATACCTTGAGCTATCACCACAGCTAACAAGGTCAGCAACAATGTTCTTGCGACCAAGGAGTTTGGTTTTAATCTACTCAACCACTTCATGCGAGATACTTTATCCGGAATACTTCATTGGAAATGACTCTATTAGCATTAGTTCATTAACAGTAAGTCATGCTTAGTGTTCATACTGAACAGGCACAGCGAGGATATAGCCATTACCGCGCATGGTTTTGATGTAGTGAGGATACTTGCCACTGTCGCCCAATCGGCTTCTCAGACGACTAAGCTGCACATCAATGCCTCGCTCAAAAGGCAACGCTTCACGGCCTCTGGTCGCGAATGAGATAGTGTCACGGTCGAGAACTTCGTTAGGGCGAGTTAAGAACAACATCAACAGAGAAAAATCACTGCCCGACAAATCCATCTCTTCCGAGTTTTCATTGTGGGAAATTCGATGCGCTAACGTATCAAGCGTCCAATCACCAAAAACAATCTGTTTTGGCAATGCATCACTTGTCTTGTCATCCACCACTTGAACGCGGCGCAACAACGCTTTGATACGCGCCATTAACTGACGAGGGCTAAACGGCTTGGCAATGTAATCATCAGCACCAATTTCTAAGCCGATAATTTGGTCGGTTTCATCCGATACGGCAGTCAGCATGATGATAGGCACATTCGATTGCTTACGGACGCGTTGACACAAGGTAAAACCATCGTCACCGGGTAGCATCACATCAAGCAGAATCAGATCTGGATAACCTTGGTTTTGCAGATGAGCTTCTAGTTCAACACCATCTCCCACAGAAGAAACATCGAAACCAGATTTTGTGAGGTACTCTTCCAGCAGCTCGCGGATTTCTTGATCATCATCCACCACGAGAATTCGAGTATTTGTTGGCATCGCCCAAACCTATTAAATTTACAACTTATTCACATAGTGTATAGGCTGGCCGATTGTTTGATTATTGACATGTTTGTAAAGTTAGAAGAACAAACAGATAAAGATCACAACTTAGTGACCTCTATCTGAATCTTTAGGGCTTAATCCGCTATTGGTTGGTTATGAAGAGCAGCTGATCTCCATGGCTTTACCCCACTCAGGAGGTAGAGCCGCAAGGTATTCATAATCCGGGTGTTCCGCATAAGGGTCTGCCAGTACCACCATCAAAGCGTCAATATCGCTGCTATCACCGCGCTCTGCTTTGTCTATCGCTAGCTGAGCTAGGTAGTTTCTGAGGATGTATTTCGGGTTTACCTGTCTCATATTTTCGCAGCGCTCGACCACTGAGCTATCTTCCAATTCGCAGCGTTGTAAGTAGTTATCTACCCACAGTTTTGCTGCCTCTCGATCAATTATCAGATCAATCACTTCTTGTGGCGACAAGGTGTCTAGGTTCGATAGCGTTCTAAAGAACCTTGGGTAGTCGACTTTGTTTTGCGACATCAGCTCGAACATAGATTCAAACAAACGACTGTCGCCTTCTTGTTTCGAAAGTAGCCCCAACTTACGACGCATCATCTGACTAAAGTAACCGTTCATTTGCGGTTCGTACTGCTCTAAAGCCGCCTCTAAGTCGGCCTTATCCACCAGCGGAGAAAGTGAGTGAGCCAGTGCCGACAGGTTCCAAAGCCCTATTCTTGGCTGCTGGTTAAAAGCATAACGACCTTGGTAATCCGAGTGATTACAGATCAATCTTGGGTCATATTCATCAAGAAACGCGAACGGACCATAATCGAAAGTTTGCCCGATGATCGACATGTTATCGGTGTTCATCACGCCATGAGCAAAACCATTCGCTTGCCACAACGCAATCATCTCCGCGGTACGGTCAACAATCTGATTAAACATAGCAGCGTAGGGTTTCTCTTCATCGAGACACTCAGGGAAGTGCCATTCAATGACTTTATCGGCCAGCAACTTATGCTCAGCCAACTGATTGGTATAAAACAGATGTTCAAAGTGACCGAAACGGATGTGTGATTCGGCAGCACGCACCAACAATGCGCCCCACTCTTGCTTCTCTCGATATACCGGTGTGTCGCTGGTCATCATAGCCAACGCGCGAGTGGTTGGGATATTGAGCCCTGCCATCGCTTCGCTACATAAGTACTCACGAACGGTTGATCGAATAACAGCGCGTCCATCGCCCATACGTGAATAGGGCGTTTTACCGGCACCTTTAAGGTGTAAATCGAACGTTTCGCCACTTTTCGCGACAATTTGAGCTAATAACAGCCCTCTTCCATCACCTAAATCCGGGTTATAAGAACCAAACTGGTGGCCTGCGTATTTCATTGCTACAGGCGAAAACTGCTCAGGTTCAACATTGCCAGATAACGTTTCAAGCAATTCCTCGGAAGCATCATCAAATGACAAAAAACCGAGTTCATCCGCAAGCTTATGATTCCATGCGAGCCATTGGACATTGCTGAGCGGTGTAGGTTGAATTGGGGTATAGAACAGTCGAGGTAATGCAGTAAATCGATTGTTAAATGAAATAGAATCCCAGACAGACATGAGAGATACACTGTAGATAAAAGATAACTTAAGATTATCACAGTTTCGTAACAACTTCAGAAGTGCGATGACGCTTGTTTATAGAGATAAGGTGACAAATCAGTCCACTGAAAGAAGGTGGTGACTTAAGGCAAGGAGTGACAACGAGAAAGTGGCAACTAGGAGTAAATGACTAGGGGATGCTTGCTAGAAGAAGATGACTAAGAAAAAGTTAAGTGGCTAGCCTGATGAGAAAAGCCACATTTATAAGAGAAAGAGTTCTGACTTTGAAGACTTTTTAACAAGTGATTTCATAATAAAAACTAAAACTATAGAGCCATGAAGCTGACTACATTAGAGCAAGAATACCCACTAGAGAAAGGGTAGAGAAAATCCAAGTACGACTGATTACGCCAAAGTTACTGTGTTGAATCATTTCTTGATGCTGCATATGTCTCTCCTTGAGAACGTGATGGTGTAACTACAATATATCGGCTTTTCGCCAAAAGCAGCAAGCACATTAATATTAACCTTTTATGACAGCATCAAGAATATTCTGTAACCATTCACCTCTCTGATAAAACAGAAAGTTATGCTCGACTGGTCGTCGAAAGCAGTGCGCCAGCCCCAATAAAGACACCTCCAGTGACACGATTAAAGACCTTGGCTCGACCTTTCGCAAACAACCAATTTGACGACTTCGCCCCCAAGTAGGCATACACCAATAACCAAGACAATTCCATCACTGCGAAGGTAAAAGCAAACACGGTAAACTGTGGTAATAGCGCAATTGAGGGATCAATAAACTGTGGGAAAAGTGCAGTAAAAAACAAGATAGCTTTGGGGTTACTCGCGCCAACAATAAAGCCACTTAAGTAATGCTGCGCAGCGCTTTCTTTGACAGATTGAGCACCGCCTTGTTGATCCGATAACTTGTCATAATCTTGTTGGCTAGAGCGCAGAGACTTCCAACCGAGGAAGATCAGATAAGCTGCACCAGTCCATTTTATGACATTAAATACCACTTCAGACGAAGCAATAATTACCCCTAGCCCGGTAAACGATAAAGTTAAAATACCAGTAATCGCAGTTAAGCTCCCCAAGGCAGTAAATATCGATAATTTAAAGCCAGATTGCACACCTTTGGTCATGCACAATAAAGAACTTGGGCCTGGTGATGCCGTTAAAATTAGCACCGCTAATAAATAATAAATCCATGTATCAAAGCTCATCGTGAATCCTCCTTAACTCACTAAAACGACTAAATATTAAACACCAATATGTAATAAGCCCTCATATTAATCAACTAAATATTGCGCTTAACGTCTTCGATATAAATGCAAACATCTTTAATCTAGGCAATAAAAAACGCCATGCATTGCTGCATGGCGTTTAAATAAAAACGTTTCAAATCGAACGTCTTACTAGATGTCAGGTTCTAAGCTTACAGCCCTAAGATAGGGGCACTAACCTAATAATTGAAACCTAGTCTTTGTAGATAGAGAACTCATCAGCGCAAGCAACAAGCTGCTCACGAGTGATCATGAATACGCCATGACCACCGTTAGAGAATTCAATCCAAGTGAATGGAATCTCTGGGTACTGATCCATCATATGAACCATTGAGTTACCAACTTCACAGATAAGAATACCGTCGTCAGTTAGGTAGTCTGGTGCATTAGCTAAGATGCGACGAACCAATTTCAGACCGTCTGTACCCGCTGCTAGGCCAAGTTCTGGCTCGTGAGTAAACTCATCTGGCAGGCTGTTCATATCTTCTTCGTCCACGTAAGGTGGGTTAGATACGATCAGGTTGTATTTCTCTTTTGGCAAATCACGGAAAAGATCTGAACGGATTGGGAACACTTGCTGCTCCATGCCGTGATCTTGAACGTTCTGCTCTGCAACTTGCAATGCGTCAGTAGAGATATCAATCGCATCTACTTCAGCGTCTGGGAATGCGTGAGCACAAGCAATAGCGATACAACCACTACCCGTACACATATCCATGATGCGAGTTGGCTCTTCAGTTAACCAAGGTTGGAATTGAGCTTCGATCAGCTCACCAATTGGAGAACGAGGCACAAGAACGCGCTCATCAACGAAGAACTCAAGACCACAGAACCAAGCTTTGTTGGTTAGGTAAGCCGTTGGTGTACGATCATTAATACGCTTGATTACGCGCTCAACAATACGTAGACGTTCGCTGCTCGTTAGACGAGAGTTCATCACATGCGAAGGAACATCAATCGGCAGATAAAGAGTAGGTAAGATAAGTTGTACTGCCTCATCCCACGCGTTATCAGTGCCGTGACCATAAAATAGGCCCGCTGCGTTAAAGCGGCTAACAGTCCAACGAATCACATCTTGAAGCGTGTGTAGTTCTGATACCGCTTCTTCTACAAAAATCTTATCCAAAATTGTCTCCGAAAAGCGCTACAATACTGCTAATTACGTTTCTAATTAGAATTCATAACCTGATGAGCAAAAAAGACACCGACTTCGATGACGATTTCGCCCTGTTCAACGATGCAGTAAAGGGCGTTAAAAAGTTGCAACAGGATACCATAGTCCAGCAGCCAAAAAGAAATGCCAAGCAAAAAGAAATTACTCGAACGGCAAGACAAGCCAGTGATAGCGAGTTTTATTTCTCGGATGAGTTCATTCCGCATCTTAGCGAAGACGGTCCGACGCGTTATGCGCGTGATGATGTCTCTAAATATGAGGTCAAGCGCCTCCGTCGTGGTGTCTACGTGCCTGACGTGTATCTCGATATGCATGGTATGACTCAACAAGAAGCCAAACGTGAGCTTGGCGCGATGATTGCGCACTGCGTGAAAGAGAGCGTGGCGTGTGCCTGTGTTCAACACGGTATCGGTAAACACATCCTTAAACAGAAGGTGCCTTTGTGGTTAGCACAGCACCCAGACGTGATGGCTTTCCACCAAGCACCGTTAGAGTTTGGCGGCAATGGCGCGCTGTTAGTCTTGCTTTCGGTTCCTGAGAAGTAATTCTGGTTAACAAACTCTCTCTCACCAAAAAACAACAAAGGGCATCCCAATCATATTGAGATGCCCTTTCTAATTGTCTGCAACTTTGTCATCAAACAGAGCTCAACGAGCTTATGGATTGATGTTCCAAAGCAACTCACCTTTTTGTGTCTCAAGGTTGAAGTCGATACACGCTAGGCCCGAAGTGGGAAACATAGGCGGCGCCATGCCTGTTGCAAACTCTGCAGTTAGGTAGCCAACTAGAGGTAAATGAGAAACAAATAAAATGGTCTCTAGTTTTTCTACTTCAGCCATTGCTAAGGTCAAATCAAACACATCGTCGGACATTCCATAAGGCGTAATATCATCACAGGTTTCTACTTTCTTTCCAGAAAACGCCTGAGAGATCTCTAACCACGTTTCTTGTGCCCTTAAATATGGGCTCACCAGCACTTTATCGAATTGACTAATCCCCTGCTCATTTGCAGCTTGTGCCACGGCAAGAGAAGCCATTTTCCCGCGCTTGGTCAACGCTCTTTCTGCATCCGAGTTGGCAAAATGTTCTGCTTCACCGTGGCGCATAATGAATATTTTCATGTTCAATCCTGTCTTCGTAACATGTCGAAAGTCGATATATCCCATATATCAGCGAAACGCTACTTAGGTTTGGCTCTCAATCCAGAGAAACCGCAGTCAATATAAATAATTATATCAAGTCACTTGCCAAAGAGTTCGACTTTCTTAACAATCTTGTTAAAAGAAAATAAATTACTGATAAAAATCGATAAAAGTGATTTAGAAATCGCCAAAAAGCACTTCATATCCCAAAATATGATCACAAGGTTTGCACGCCGAATCATCGGGTACATAATTTAAAAACCACCTTCTCTGGAGATGCTCCTGTGCACTTAAGCCCAAATGATGAACATCAATACCGCTACATAACCTTAAATAACGGGTTACGTGTACTGTTAGTTCAGGATCAAAATGCTCAAAAAGCAGCAGCCGCATTAGCCGTCAATGTGGGGCATTTTGATGACCCTACAGACCGAGAGGGTTTAGCTCACTACTTAGAGCATATGCTATTTTTGGGAACTGAAAAGTATCCAAAGGTCGGAGAGTTCCAAAGTTTTATCAGCCAGCATGGCGGTAGCAACAACGCTTGGACAGGAACAGAGCACACCTGCTTCTTTTTTGATGTTGAATTGAATGCCTTTGAAACCGCACTCGATCGCTTCAGCCAATTTTTTACCGCTCCCCTTTTCAACGAAGAAGCGTTAGACAAAGAACGCCAAGCCGTTGACTCCGAATACAAGATGAAACTCAACGACGACTCACGACGCTTGTACCAAGTTACCAAAGAACTGGTGAATCACAATCACCCATTCTCGAAGTTTTCTGTCGGTAATATCGATACGTTGGGCGACAGAAACGGCGAGACGATTCGACAAGAGATTTTAGCTTTCCACCAGCAACAATACTCTGCTGACTTAATGACCCTGACACTGTCTGGCAATCAGTCATTAGATGAGATGCAAAGCTGGGTTGAGGATCGCTTTAGCTCGATCACCAATCACAACCTACAAGGCAAAAAGGTTGAAGTACCGATTGTTGGCGAGTTGAGCACAGGCGTACAAGTGCGTGTTGAGCCAATTAAAGAAGTGCGCAAACTGATCTTAACCTTCCCTATGCCCAGTATGGACGAACACTACGGCGTTAAGCCTTTGTCGTTCTTTGCCCACCTTTTAGGTTACGAAGGTGAAGGCAGTTTGATGATGCAACTCAAAGAGAAAGGCTGGATAACATCTCTCTCTGCAGGTGGTGGCGCGAGTGGCAGTAACTACCGTGATTTCACAGTCAGTTGCTCATTGACCATAGAAGGTTTAACCAAAACCGATAACATCATCCAAGCGATATTTCAGTACATCAAGTTAGTCGAACAACAAGGCATAGAAGAGTGGCGCTACCTAGAAAAACGCGCCGTTTTAGAGTCTGCTTTCCGCTTTCAAGAGCCAGCAAGACCGCTTGATGTCGTCAGCCACCTCGTCATCAACATGCAGCACTACCAAGAGCAAGATGTGGTGTATGGCGATTACAAAATGTCGCATTTCGATGACGAATTACAGCGTTCTTTGCTGCCTTACTTAACCGTAGACAACATGCGAGCGACCATTGTTGCTCAGGGATTCGAGTATGACAGGGAAGCGAAGTGGTACTTTACGCCCTACTCGGTCACACCTTTTAGCGCTGAACAAGTTCAATGCTTTACGTGCATTAACCCCGGTTGGCAGTTTGAACTCCCAAGCAAAAACCCGTTTATTTGCTACGATCTAGACCCGACTGAACTGGAAGGTGACGCTAAGTTCCCACAACTGTTAGAAGAGCTCGACGGCTTTAAGCTGTGGCACCTGCAAGACCATCAATTTCGAGTTCCTAAAGGTGTGGTGTATGTCGCTATCGATAGCCCGCACTCAGTTGCTAGCCCAAGAAATATCGTTAAAACACGCTTGTGCGTAGAGATGTTCTTAGACTCACTCGAAAAAGATACGTATCAGGCTGAAATCGCCGGAATGGGCTACAACATGTACACCCATCAGGGCGGTGTAACGCTCACTCTGTCCGGGTTTAGCGAGAAACAGCCACAACTGCTCAATATGATTCTTGAACGTTTCCAAGCACGCGACTTTAGTCCAACACGCTTCGAAACCATCAAGCATCAATTGCTCAGAAACTGGAACAACGCGTCGCAAGATCGCCCTATTTCGCAGTTGTTTAATGCAATGACTGGGATACTTCAACCAAATAACCCGCCTTATTCCGTGTTAATTGAAGCCCTAGAAACGATAGAGGTCGATGAGCTCTCCTCTTTTGTTCAAGCAATCTTGGCGGAACTTCATGTTGAGATGTTTGTGTATGGCGACTGGAAAAAAGCCGATGCACACAAGATGGCTGAAACGCTAAAAGATGCACTGCGTGTTCAAGATCAGGCTTACGAAGAATCACTGCGTCCGCTCATCATGCTCGGTGAAAACGGCAGCTTCCAACGTGAAGTGGTGTGTAACCAAGATGATTCAGCAATTGTGGTTTATTACCAATGCCCTGATATTTCACCTAAAAATATCGCGCTGTATTCATTGGCAAACCATTTGATGTCGGCCACTTTCTTCCATGAGATACGAACCAAGCAGCAGCTAGGTTACATGGTCGGTACTGGCAATATGCCGCTCAACCGACACCCTGGTATTGTGTTGTATGTGCAATCACCGAATGCCGCCCCTGCTGACTTGTTAGCTTCAATAGATGAGTTCCTCAATGCCTTTTACATGGTGCTGTTGGAGCTTAACGACTATCAATGGCACAGCAGTAAGCGCGGTCTCTGGAATCAGATTTCGACACCAGATACGACTTTGCGAGGGCGAGCTCAGCGCTTATGGGTTGCGATAGGCAATAAGGATGTTGAGTTCAACCAGAGAGAGCGCGTATTGGAAGACCTTAAGGGGTTAACTCGCTCAGACATGATGCGTTTTGTGGTTAGCCAGCTAAAACCACGCACGGCAAATCGCCTGATTATGCATGCTCACGGTAATGCTCATAATGAGGAAGAGAAGCTGTCAGCAGGTGTTGAAATTGGCTCTATTGATGAGTTTCAGTTACGCCCGAAAGATACTGAGCTAGGCTGATAAAGCTGGAATGAAAATCATAAGGTTGATGTGAAAGCATCAACCTTTTTTATTGGATGCAGCCCAAAAGCAGATCTCCTATTACGCTCCTTCGTCGCTTTAGGAGATGACGGTAGTTTTGATTGACGTGTGTTTGACCACCTTTCTAATCAACGCAATAACTTACTTTTTATCTCTCAATCATCATTCCCGAGAAGGAGGAACGACTGAGTCGGGAATCTCATTCCTTTCACACTCGTTCATAAAACAGAAAAGCCCGCATCAATTGCTTGATACGGGCTTCTTAATCAATGAGTTAGAGAGTTACTTGTAGAAAGACTCACCCAATCCAGCACGTGTCAGTAGGCCATCACATGGCGCGAAACGATCACCGTACTTCTTAGCGAAATCGTTCATCATCTCAACCAGTGACTTAATGCCGATTTGATCCATATAACGGAACGGACCACCTAGGAATGGCGGGAAACCGATACCGAAAATCGCACCGATATCACCATCACGAGGGCTGCGGATAATGCCGTCGTCTAGACAACGAACCGCTTCGTTTAGCATAGGTAACACACAGCGCATCGCGATATCGTTGTCGCTCAACTTAGGATCTGGTTGCAGCTTAAGCAGCTTGTAAACTGACTTATCCACTTCCTTCTTCTTGCCTTTGTAAGTGTAGAAACCTTTACCACTCTTACGGCCTTTACGATTGTCATTCAAAAGAATATCGAACACATCAGGACCTTGGAAACGATCGCCAAGCTCATTCACTAAAATCGGAATGATCTTCGCTCCGATATCAACACCCACCTCATCTAATAAGGTGATAGGGCCAACTGGGAAACCGAAATCCAATAACGTACTGTCGAGCTTTTCAATCGGCTCGTTCGCTAGCAGTAAATGCGCTGCTTCATTCATGTATGGAGCAAGAATACGGTTCACATAAAAACCAGCGGTGTCTTTGACAACAATCGGGGTTTTACCTTGCTTCTTCGCTAATGCAACAACCGTCGAGATCGTCTCTTCAGAGGTTGTTTCATGTGGGATGACTTCTACTAGCGGCATTTTCTCTGCAGGGCTGAAGTAGTGAAGACCGACCACATTTTCTGGTCGCTGCGCCTTCTCTGCAATCTTATGGATCGGCAGTGAAGACGTATTCGTCGCGAAAATAGTCTCAGGCTTGGCATTGGCTTCGATATCCGCAACCATTGACTGCTTAAGGTCGAGGTCTTCAAATACCGCTTCAATCACCACATCGGTGTGATTAAAGCTCGTAAAGTCGATACCACCAGAAAGCTGAAGCATCTTACTTTCAAGGCCCGCTCGGTTCAGAATGCGACGCTTACGCTGCTTATCGAACAACTTGAAGTTGTAGTTAAGCGCGTTCAGCACACCTTCATTTGATACATCTTTGATACGAACTGGCACTTTCGCCTTAGCAACGCTGACATGGCTGATGCCTGCACCCATAAGACCGCCGCCTAGCACACCAACACGCTTAACCGCTTTTGGTTCTACGTCTGCGCCGTGTTCTTTTTTCATTTCCGTGGTTGCAAAGAAAATCGAACGAAGGGCTTTAGACTCTGAAGTCATAACCAGTTCTGAGAAACGCTTCGCTTCATACTGAAGACCTTTATCAAAGCCGTTCTCAAGGCCATAACGAATCACGTCTAAAATCGCATCCGCTGCTGGGTAATTGCCGCGTGTTTTCTGATTGGTCTTCTTAGAAGCTTGTTCAAAAATCACTTTACGACCAAGGCCGTTACGTGAAATCAGCTTTTCTTTGGTCGACGCTTGGCTTTTCGACGCAAGGCGCTTACCTTTTTTACTGCCCGTATTCTTTTCAACAAAGCTTTTAGCGACTTCAAGTAAGATAGTTTCTGGCACGCAAGCATCCACAACGCCTAGCGATTTCGCTTTTTTAGCGCGTAGCTGCTTGCCCGTAAGAATAAGGTCAAGAGATGGCAGTAAACCGATAAGACGAGGAAGACGTTGCGTACCACCAGAGCCAGGTAACAGACCAAGTTGGACTTCAGGTAGGCCAAGGCGAGTTTTGTCTGAGTCTGTACATACGCGGTAATCACAAGATAGTGCTAGCTCTAAGCCACCACCTAAACATGGGCCGTGAATCGCTGCGACAACAGGATAAGGCAAATCAGAAAGCGCTTGGAACATCTCTTGTCCCTGACGCGCCAGAGATTGTGCTTCATCAGCCGTCTTGCAGGCATCAAGCATTCGAACATCAGCGCCAGCAATAAAATTATCTGGCTTTAATGAATGAACGATTAAGCCTTTAACTCGGCTTTGCTTTTCCTTCAACTGCTCGAAGATTGCTTTCATTTCTTCGGCAAACGCCGCTTGAAGCGTGTTCATTTTTTCGTTTGGCACATCGATCGCAAGCCATGCAATATCTTGGTCATCGATAGTTAAAGAAAACGCGGTCGCCGGTTTTACGGCTTCATCGTTTGAAACCGTCTTGTCACTTTTAGATGCAGTCACTGGCTTTGAATCCGCTTTTTTGACTGCTTTCTTTTCTTTTTTCACATCAAGAGTCGTAGACATTATTCTACCTCCAAGATCATTGCTGCACCTAAGCCACCAGCCGCACAAGCAGTATTCAATGCTAGGCCACCACCACGACGTTTAAGTTCACGCAGTGTCTGAGTCATCATACGCGCGCCAGTCGCTGCAAACGGGTGACCGTAAGCAATTGAGCTACCCAGCACGTTGAACTTCTCCATATCAATCTCACCGATCGCTTTGTCACGGCCAAGATTCTTCTGAGCAAACTCATCGCTTGCGAACATTTTGACGTTAGCTAGAACTTGAGCTGCAAACGCTTCGTGCATCTCGATAAGTGTTAGATCTGATAATTCTAGACCCGTGTTCTTCAAAACCTGAGAGGTCGCGTAAGTCGGACCCATCAACATATCCGTTTCAACACCAATCGCTGAGAACGCGTAGCCACGAATGTAACCAAGCACTTCTAAGCCTAGCTCTTTCGCTTTTCCTTCGCGCATCAACATCACCGCAGCACCGCCATCGGTAAGAGGCGTGGCATTGGCTGCCGTAACACTGCCGTACTTTCTATCGAATGCAGGGCGCAATTTCGCGTAGCCTTCAACCGTTGAATCATGGCGAATGTTGTTGTCTTCCGCTAGATACTTTTTGTAAGGTGCCGGGAATGCCGTCATCACTTCGTCTTTAATCTTGCCTTCTTTCCATGCCTGAGAAGCCAAAGAGTGAGAACGGTGAGCAAGTGCATCTTGAGCTTCGCGAGTAATACCATGCGTCTTAGCCATTTGCTCAGCCGTTTGTCCCATGGATAAACCGGTCGAGTATTCAGCAACTGCAGGTGGTACTGGCATCAAATCTTTTACGGAAAGTGTTTTAAGAATTTTCAGCTTTTGACCCATAGTTTTCGTTTTACTCAGCGCTAATAGATTTGCCGCTAACTTTTTCGAAACACCGATAGGCAATACAGAAGAAGAGTCCGCACCGCCCGCAATACCGATATCAATCGTGCCAGCCATAATGCTTTCGGTCACGTTAACTGCCGCTTGGAAGCTGGTCGCACATGCTCGTGTGACACTGTAGGCATCGGTATTGATGTTCATGCCTGTGCCCAACACGATTTCACGCGCAATGTTCGGCGCTTCTGGCATTTGCACTACTTGGCCGAACACAACTTGTTCGATAAGCGCAGGATCGACATCCGTTCTTGCAAGCATTTCGCTCACTACCATTTTGCCTAGGTCAACCGCAGGCACTTGGCTAAATTCTGTGCTCTGACGAGCGAATGGGGTTCGTAGTCCAGCGACAACGGCAACACGTTCTCCAGAACGCGTTTTGACTTCCTGTTTGCCCATGGTTTCTCCTTAAAGTTAAGAGGTCTGACCTGAAGCATTGTAAAGAAGTTGTTAATTAAATCAAACGAGCGTTTAAATAAACGTGATACGAGTATCTCACTGCTTGAAAATATAACTGCACATTCAGGCGAACCTTTTTGGGGGAAAGGTTGTCCTAAGAGACTAAACTATTGCTAGTAGAGACTGTTATGCGTAGGTAAAGAGTCGATGGTTTTGTATCAGAGTATTTTCTGAAGGCAAAAAAAAACCACACAAAGCTGTGTGGTCGGAATGTATATAAAGCAATTAACTTAACGCCAATTGAAATAATCAGTTTCCTGATTAGGAGAAAGTAAAGTCAGCCTTCAAAAGGAAGTGTCGTCTTGCTCAACATGCTAGCCACGAATGACTAACTAGACGACAAGGTGTACTATAACGGGTTCGAGGCCTTAGATTTTGAAGTAGATCAATTTTAATGTGATTTTACGATTTCCTGCCGATGATCGTTAGCTCTAAAAATATAAAAACGAAGCACAACGTATAGAGGACAGCTATACGCAGAGCAATTATGGAGGCTCGTGTGTCAATAATAAAAATGTTTGGAAAGAAAACAGCCAAGCGTCCGGTCAACTCTGATATGGACAAACAAAGAAAATACGAAGCACTCGTGCGTGCCTATCATCGTGACCTCTTTCGCTACGCCTATTGGTTATGTAAAGACAAAAGCATTGCCGAGGATTTAGTACAAGAGACTTGCCTTCGAGCATGGAAGTCACTCGATAGCCTACAAGATGAAAAAGCCGCTAAGTCTTGGCTGATTACCATCTTGAGACGCGAGAACGCTCGACGTTTTGAACGCAAGCAGTTTGATCTAGTTGATATCGACGATCATGGTAATGATGCTAGTGTCAGTGATGACCCACACCATCAACATCTATGGTTGCAAGCTCAGATCATGAAACTTGAAATTGATTATCGTGAACCTCTTTTCTTGCAAGTGATTGGTGGTTTTAGTGGTGATGAGATTGCCGATATTCTCGATCTCAACAAAAACACGGTGATGACACGTTTATTCAGAGCTCGAAATCAGTTGAAAGAGCTGTTGGATACAGAAGAGGCAGAGAGGGGGCAACATAATGGATGATTTGGAATTTCGTCGTCGTGTATTGTCGGAACCTAAACAACGTACACAAGATATTGTTGATGCGACCGCGAATAGCGAAGCCAATAGTAACTTCTTAGACGATGTACTAGCGCTTGATAAACAGATCCACTCTGCGATGAATGTGGATGTGCCAGACGATCTTGCTGATCGTATTCTGTTCAATCAGACCTCAAGCGAAGAAAGCAAAGTAGTAAGGCCAACGTTTGCGAGACGAGCAATGGCAATGGCCGCCTCAGTAGCATTCGTTGCAGGTTTATTAGTTGGCCAAGTGAATTGGGGAAATGCATTCGTTTCACCTGCGCAAGCTAGTTTAGTTGATACAGCGATGAAGCATGTTGTTGATGAGAAGAGCTTTGTTAGTAACATCGATGAACAGGTTACATCGCAGCAGATCAACGCAAAAATGAACCCATTTGCTTTTCAGTTTGATGACGCTTTCCCTTACCATGTTTATTACCTAAACCACTGTGGCTTTGGTAAATCCAACGCAGTACATATGGTCTTCCAAGGCGCAAAAGGCAAAATAACACTGTTTTTAACCGGTATTCCAACAGACAAACCTATCGACTTTGATGAAAAAGGCATGTCTGGCTCGGTAACACCCGTAGATGGCAGTAGCTTAATCCTTGTGGGTGAAAATGGTGAGGATGTTTCCAAAATCGCCGAAAAGCTGACAAAAATGATCAAACCAATGAGCTAATTCGCTCTTAAAGCCCCGTCACAAAAGGCCCAGCAATTATATTACTGATATTGCTGGGCTTTATTTATAAATAAACCAGAAAACCATTCACACCACCAATACCTCTAGAGTTAAAACTCTAAAAATCAGCATTTCGCACCATTTTCGTGCCAGATAGGCGTCATTTCCATAATTTTCCACTCAAAATTCCCAATGGTCGGATTTGTATATCGTATACTTGCGAATAGGATCAGCCACCATTGAGCAATTGCTCAAATTAATCGCCCTGTAGAGGCGGATATATAAAGGAATAAATGAATGACTACCAACAACACGCGTCTGTTTAAAAAGTCTCTTTTAGCAGTAACAATTACACTGGCGTCTTCGCAAGCGATGGCAGCAGGTTTCCAACTTAACGCACAATCAGCTACCGGCATCGGCCGTGCTTTCGCTGGTGATGCAGTAATCGCAGATAACGCGTCAGTAATGGCACGTAACCCTGCAGCAATGGCACTATTTGACAAGACTGAGCTTTCTCTTGGTTTTGAAAGCATTACTTCTATGATTGAAGTCAGCGACGCAAACTATGATCTAGCTGGAGGTTCAATTCCAAGTACTGATGATGTTGGTGATACCTCTATTGCACCCAATATCCACCTTATCGTGCCTGTAAACGATAAATTTGCTTGGGGTGTTAATGCTTACTCAAATTTTGGTACCAAAACAGAGTTTGCTGACGACTATGCTGCTGAAGTCTATGGTGGGTTAACTGATGTTATGAGTATCAACTTTGGTCTTGCAGGTTCCTATCGCTTAAATGAACAATGGAGTGTAGGTGCCGGTTTAGATTTAATTTACGGTCAAGGTACCATGAAGCGTTCAGTTCCAAATACTCAAGGAGCTGCATACTTACTAAACGTTGACAAAGCTGATGGCTGGGCTGTTGGCTTTAACTTAGGTACAGTTTACGAGCTTAACGAAAATAACCGTTTTGGTTTGTCCTACCGCTACAGCCCTGAAATGACGGCCGAAGATGATAAAGGCCAAGAAATCACTCTGCCTCTACCGGATATTGCTGAATTTTCGGGTTACCACAGAATTGAAGACACTAAATTTGCTGTGCATTACTCAGTACAGTGGATTGGTTGGGGTGACTTTGATCAAATTGAATTCCGTAATTTGGACTTTGCGACATCACCTATCGGTGGTTTAAATGGTAGTTATGACAAAGCTTATGAATGGCAAGATGGTTGGCACTACTCTATTGGTGGTACATACTACCTAAACAGCACTTGGACACTCCGTGCTGGTTACATGTACGATACTAGTGCACAAGATGAGCTAACGTCCGTATCAGTACCGGATTCGGATCGCCAATGGTTCTCTGCAGGCTTTACATATCACATAAATGAAGATTCAAATGTTGATTTCGGCTTCACTTACTTAATGGGTGATGATGTTAGCGTGAAAGAAGATTCTGGAATCGGTACACTTACTGCTACTACCCACGCAGATGCAATCCTAATGGGCCTACAATACAGCCATAGCTTCTAATATAAGCTAGATTATAAATATCAAAGGGTCGCATTACGCGACCCTTTTTCATTGCCTAAGTCACTGACTCAAATCAATTTAAGCTTACAGCTGTAGCCTGCAAGACCAATATATGACTACAAGTGTACGCTCAAACTTCGCAACACAGCCGAAACATTTAGATGATTTCTCTAATTATTAAACACATTTACTCATTTAATCCCTAAAACACTGTTTTATTCGAATTTCATTTTTAAAGCAATAACTCTAAACGTAGAATCACGACACTAAATACTTATGATTCAGCGAACATAATAATGAAAATGAATAAGACTCTTCTATCTGCTGCAGTGGCAGTTGGACTACTTTCGACTTCTACCGTCACTCACGCGGCAGGTTTCCAACTAGCAGAATACTCAGCAACAGGCCTTGGCCGCGCGTATGCTGGTGAAGCAGCAATCGCAGACAACGCTGGTTCACAATGGCGTAACCCTGCCCTTCTTACTTATCTAGAAGGCACACAGGTTTCTGTTGGCGCTATCTATGTTGATCCAAATATTGATATCGACGGTACTTCAACATCAGGTGGCAACTCTACACCTTCAAATTCTAGCGATTTCGCTCATAGTGCAGTGATTCCAAACTTTTATGTTTCTCATAAGTACAACGACAAGTTTGCATTAGGTTTTGCTGCTGGTACTAACTACGGTATGGAAACAGACCTAGGTACAGACTTCGGTGGTGCTAACCACGGTAACGAAGCCAGTGTTACCACAATGGAGCTAAACTTAAACGCGGCATACCAAGTACTTGAGAATGTATCTATTGGTGGTGGTGTTCGTTACATCATGGCTGAAGGCAGTTTTGGTGCGGTATCAGCAACTTCTATTCAACAGATTGGAGTATCAAAAGGCGACGCTCTGAAATACATGGAAGGCGATGACACCGCATGGGGTTGGCAAGTCGGTACGGCTTGGCAAATCAACGAAAACAACCGCCTTGGTTTTACCTACAAATCAGAAGTTGATTTAACTCTATCAGGTCATGCTAACGGTCACGGTTTTAACTTCGGTCAACCAAATAAGAAAGATGCAGGCTCTATGGATCTTGCGCTTCCTGCTACAGCAGAACTTGCAAGTTTCCACCAATTGACAAATAAAGTCGCGGTTCACGCAAGCATTAACTGGACAAACTGGAGCAGTTTTAAAGAGCTTGTTGCTGATTTTCCGGGTGAAAACAGCGTAGAAATCAAACAAGAGAACTGGGAAGACAACTACCGTTTTGCAGTTGGTACGACTTACCAAATGACGCCTAAGTTAGCTTTACGTTCTGGTATTGCATACGATACTTCAGCTGTAAGTGAAGAGCACCGTACAGCAACGATCCCAGAAACAGACCGCACTTGGTTAAGTATTGGTGCAGGCTATCAATGGTCTGAGCAATTAACTCTAGATGCAGGCTTCACTTACATTTTAGCGAAAGATGCGAAAATGCTAGAAGATGACGCAGCATCAGCACCGTTTGGCGGCACTTTTGAAGGTGAAGTAACGGGTAGCATTTGGCTAGTAGGTATCCAAGCTAACTACCGTTTCTAATCTGGTTACTTAATCTAAAGTAGCAAATATAAAAAAGGCTCGATGTTATTTTCAACATCAAGCCTTTCTTTTATCAGTTATTCAAAATCTTATATCTAGTAATCTTCTAGGTATCCGTCAATGAAATCTTCTTCTTCCAGATCGACTTCTTCAGGTTCAATCTCGGCTTTGAAATCACGACGTTGAATATAAACATCTCGCGTTAATGCATATGGATCAGGAGAGTTATCCAACAGAGCCTCTTGTGACACTAACTGAGCACGTGTTTCCATGCCTTCGAATGCCCACTTTCCTAAGCTAGCCCAGAAGTTCAAGAAAGACAGAGGCACATACATACCATCAACGGTTTCAGTCACTTCGCGCGTTGTTACTGGGCCATAACCCGGTACCATGAAGTACGGACCATTCCCTACCCCGTAATGACCAATCGCATCAGAGAACGACTTATCATCGTATTTTGTGATCCCAGCTTCGCTGGCAATATCGATTAAGCCTAACAAACCAATCGTTGAGTTAATCCAAAAACGATTGAAATGGTCGAGTGCTTTTTCACCATTGCCCATAATAAGGTTATTCACCATGCTTGATGGTTCGTCTAAGTTGGCTAGGAAATTGGAGATACCAGAACGCACTGGCACAGGGGTGTAGTCAACATAAGCGAGGGAAACAGGGCGAACTAAGTAAGGATCTAGATATTCGTAGTTGATATCCCACATCGCTCGGTTGAAGCCTTCAAAAGGATCATTCGGGTGGGGCTCTTCGACGTATTCAGAGGTTTCGAGGTTATCATCGTTAACACTTTCGTCCGGTGCACTTGAACACCCAACCGTTAAGCTTGCGATAAAAAGTAAACTCGAGAGTCTTAAAACACTGACAGACATATCACCTTTTCCATAAGGAATTCAAATAATAAAAAAGGCCAGCAATCGCTGGCCTCAATTGTTTGGCTAAGTCTATACCGTTTATCTGCAAATCGGAATAGCTAACACCTATGCAAAGTGATGATTAATATTGCTTATTGATATCAATGGTAACTGGAGCACCCAGTTCAACCACTTCACTTTCACCGTACCAATCACCTTCGCGAGTTGAAACGTTGCCGTCTGTATCAAGCCTAGCTCTAACCATCAGAGTTTCAAGGCTAGACAGCTTTTGTCCTTCCAGCATGCTGTTGCCATCATCTAGCACAACAGTACGAGGGAAAGTCCCTAGTGGGTAACGAGCGGCTGCGATAGGCATTGGAGAACCATCTGCTCTATGTACTGACACAATTAACACAGAGTTAGGGTCAGCGTTAACGTCAGCAGATAGATCGAGCGTTACAGCAACAGTCTTGCCTTGGTCGACACCCATAGTGTCACCCATTTTCTTCTGAGTACTTTCAATACTGCGAGAAAGCATTTCATAGCGACTGTCTTGTGGACCAATCATCTGTTGCATGATGCTCCAGTACTTCACAGCACCCGGGTAATCTTGACGCTCAAATGCATCGAACGCTAGCAGTGAGAACACACGAAGGTCTACGTAATCGTTTTGAATCAAACGGCTCAAAATCAAACGAGCTTGGTTTTGATCCGCTTCATCAGGTGAAAGCATCAGTGCTTGTGCGAAACCTAACTGAACATCTTCATTCTTAGGTTCAAGCTTGTAAGCTCGTTCCATAGAATCTTTTGCTGTTTCAGCGTCGCGGTTAGCCAGTGCAATACGACCGAGTAGCAACCAACCTGTTGAATCTTTTGGTTGGTAATGCAGACGAGTACGAAGCGCCAGAGTCAAATCTTCCAGTTCATCATCCGTTAGTGCACCACCTTCCGATGACATCAGCTTTTTAGACAATTCAGGAAGGTTCGAGCTCACTTCTTGCCAGTGTTGAACTTTGTCCAATGCACCGAACTTAAAGTACATACCGTAGGTAACAACCAAAACAAGAATCACTGACGGTACAACGACACCCAGCGTAGATATCTGTGTTCTCTTGATTTTTTCTTGCGTTGGAACGTCATCAAGTAGCGACTGTTTTAAGTCAGCGATCAGTTCTTGCTGGTTATCAACAAGGCCTTCTTCAGCTTCTACTTCTAATTCAACTAAGCGATCTTTATAGAAGGCTTTATTCAACTCATCACGAAGCACTTCATCGTTGTTTTCCTTCTTGTTCAAAAAAGGCAGAACAATCATTAAAATCGCTGCTAGCGAAAGGACAATTGTAGAAATCCAAAATAGAGTCATTACTGTTTATCTCCGTCGTTCTCTTCGTCGAGTAACGCTTTTAAACGTGCTTCTTTGTCTGCATCCCAGTCTTTATTGGACTCTACTGCTTTTGATTTTGACTTTCTGCTTCGTAAAACAATCAAACCAAAACCTAATACAACAACCGAAAACGGACCAACCCATAGGATCGATGTCGCCAAGGTCAGTGGCGGGTTGTAAGTCACAAAGTTACCGTAGCGAGCAATCATGTAATCAATGATATCTTGCTTCGACTTGCCGTCTTTTGTCATCTCGTACACTTTTTGGCGTAAGTCGACCGCTAGCTCAGCATTCGAATCACCAATCGTGTTGTTCTGACATTTAGGACAACGCAGCGTATTACTCAACTCTTTAAACTGCTGTTCTTGATCCACGGTTTCAAATTCATGGAACTCGATAGGCGCAGCAGAAACTGTCGCTGAAATTGCGAACGTAGCGAATAGAGCAATCAGTGCCTTTCTAATCATTTCGATTCCTCCAGCAACTCTTGATACATCGGCTCAAGCGTCGATGCCCAGTTGGTTGGGTTCACGTCACCAACATGGCGGTAGCGAACCACGCCGTTAGCATCAATTAGGAAAGTTTCAGGCGCGCCATACACGCCAAGGTCAAGACCTAGCATGCCATTGCCATCAAACAGGCTGATTAAGTAAGGGTTACCCAGTTCTTTTAACCAACCAACCGCTTTGTTGCGATCATCTTTGTAGTTAAGACCAATGATCTTAACACCTTGATCCGCAAGCTTGTTCAGGTAAGAGTGCTCTGCATAACAAGTAGGACACCAAGTCGCCCACACGTTAAGAAGCAGTGGCTCACCTTTAAAGATCGCTTGATCATGAAACTTACCTGGTTGTTCTAAGTCTTCTAGACCGAACTCAGGAACAGGCTTACCAATCAATACTGATTCAAGCTTAGTAGGGTCATCACCCGACTGGTTGCGCATTAATTGCGTTGCAAAGATTCCAGCTAGAACCATGAACGCAATCAATGGAATGAATAAAATCTTCTTGTTCATTCGAATTAAGCCTCCTGCTCTTCAGCCGACTTTTTTGTTGGCTTACGGAAACGGTAACGACGGTCACTGATAGCAATAGCGCCACCAATCGACATGATCAAAGAACCAGCCCAGATCCAACGTACAAATGGTTTGTAGTAGATACGTACAGCCCAAGATTTGTTGTCGTCTAAACGTTCACCCATTGCAATGTAAAGGTCGCGCGTTACGCCACGGTCAATCGCTGCTTCTGTCATCATAGACTTAGCTGTGGTGTAGAAACGTTTTTCAGCGTGGAGCGTGTTGATGTATTTGCCTTCTTTAGTAATTTCAAAGTCAGCAATGTAACCATCGTAGTTAGGACCATCTTTGTCACGAACCCCTGTAAACAGGAAGCTGTATTCTTCAAGCTGGTAGCTTTCACCTGGCGCCAGACGCACATCACGTTCGATGCTGTAGTTTTGCACCATCGCGATACCAATCACTGTCACGGCTAAACCAATGTGACCACACATCATTGCCCAGTGGCTTCGAGGTAGCTTGGTTAGACCTTTCAGGAATGTGTGACGGTGAGTCGCACGTTCATGCAACTCAAAGCCGTGCATGAAGATAATCCAGAACGCCATTACCCAACCAGCAAACGCAGTACCACTGAAGCGGTCGGCCAATAGAGCAACCATTAGCGCACTCAAGCCAAGTGAGAATGCACCTGAAATCAGCATTGGTTTAACAAGCTTAGATAGGTTGTCACGTTTCCAGCGGATCAGAGGACCGATACCAAGCAGGAACGAGAACGGGATCATTAACCAAAAGAACAACATGTCAAAGAATGGTGCACCGATAGATACCGAGCCCAAGCCTAACTGTTTGTGAACTAATGGCAGTAGCGTACCGACTAATACAACGACAAGCGCTGCAATCAATAAGATGTTGTTACCAAGCAGTGCGTTTTCACGAGAAACCAGATCGAAGTTACCACGAACACGAACCGATGCGCCTTTAACAGCAAACAACAGCAGTGAACCACCGATAACAAAGACTAGGAAACCTAGAATAAACATACCACGAGCAGGATCCGACGCGAATGCGTGAACCGATACCAAGATGCCCGAACGAACTAAGAATGTCCCTAGTAAGCTTAGCGAGAATGCAGAGATAGCCAGCAGTACTGTCCAAGCTTTAAATGTGCCACGCTTCTCAGTTACCGCTAGTGAGTGCATTAGAGCAGTACCAGCCAACCAAGGCATGAATGAAGCGTTTTCTACTGGATCCCAGAACCACCAGCCACCCCAGCCAAGTTCGTAGTAAGCCCACCATGAACCTAGTGCGATACCTACCGTTAGGAATAACCAAGCTGCGATTGTCCAAGGACGCGACCAACGAGCCCATGCCGTATCAAGACGACCACTCATTAGAGAAGCGATTGCGAAAGAGAACGCAACAGAGAAACCTACATAACCCATGTAAAGCATTGGCGGGTGAATAATCAAACCCGGATCTTGCAGTAGTGGGTTCAGGTCACGGCCATCAACAGGGAAGAAAGGCAATGTACGTAAGAACGGGTTAGACGTCACGATAATGAACAGCAAGAAGCCGACAGTAATCAGACCCATGATAGCCAAAACGCGAGCCACAGACTCTTGAGGCATACCACGACTGAATGTCGCTACTGCTACAGTCCAACCCGCTTGGATGAGAACCCAAAGCAGTAATGAACCTTCGTGCGCACCCCAAACCGCCGTAATTCGGTAGTACCAAGGTAGTTGGCTGTTTGAGTTACTTGCTACGTATTGAATCGTAAAATCATTTGTGTAAAACGCGTAACACAAGATAAAGAACGAAATCGCTAAGAATCCGAACATACCCCACGACAACGGTCGTGCGCTGTTCATCAATAATGTGTTATTTCGAGCGGCTCCATACAATGGGAGCACGCTTAGCAGCAATGCAAGTCCCAAGGACAGGATCATCGCAAAATGGCCGATCTCGGCTATCATTGAGCATTTCCTTCTTTTTGTTCAGTCGTGTATTGCAAAGGCTCATGGGTTTTCTTCATTGCTTCCGCAACTTCAGAAGGCATGTACTCTTCATCGTGCTTTGCCAACACCTCAAACGCTTCGATTGTCGTTGCATTTTTAAGGACACCCTGAGCAACAATACCTTGGCCTTCACGGAAAAGATCAGGAAGGATACCATCGTATAGAATTGTTACTTTAGGGCCTACATCCGCCAAATCGAAGCTTACACGTAGTGATTCATTGTCACGGCTTACAGAGCCGACTACGACCATGCCACCAATACGTAGGCGTTGACCAACTTCAGGCTTTTTACCATCTTTGCCGTTGACCAGCTCAGTTGGTGTGTAGAACAGATCCATGTTCTGGTTAAGTGCGTAAACCATCAATCCAACAGTCGCACTGATACCAAAAAAGATCGCTAAGACAATGCCCAGCCTCTTTTTACGTCTTGGGTTCATAGAGTGTTCTCCATATTTTTTGCTGCATCGATACGAGCTTGACGATCAATCTTAGCTTGTACTTCATTTAGTAATTGCTTACCACGACGAACGCTTACGACCAGTAAAATGATCATCGCGAGGAATGTGATTCCAAATGCACTCCAGACATACGAGGCATAACCTCCCATGGCTAAGAAATCACTCAAAGATTCAAAATACATAATTACCTACCCTACTACGCTTTTTCAGCCGCAAGCTTGCGAACCCATGGACGGTGACTTTCTTTACTGATGATTTCGTTACGGAAACGAATCATGGTTAAAGCGCCAAAGAAGAAAGCGAAGCCGAAGATGTTAAGAAGAAGCGGCCATAGCATGTCACTTGAGATCGAAGGTTTTGCGAACTTAGTAATGGTCGCGCCTTGATGAAGTGTATTCCACCACTCTACAGAGAAGTGAATGATAGGGAGGTTGATGACACCAACGATAGCCAAAATGCCTGCCGCTTTCGCTGCTGTTTTTTGGTCGTCAAAAGCGTGGTGTAGTGCGATCACACCCAAGTATAGGAATAGAAGAATCAGCTCTGAGGTTAAACGCGCATCCCAAACCCACCAAGCACCCCACATTGGTTTACCCCAAACTGCGCCAGTTAGTAACGCAATGAAGGTAAACACAGCGCCAATCGGTGCCATCGCCAGTGCGGCCATGTCTGATAGCCTTACCTGCCATACCAAACCGATAAAGGCAGCAATCGCCATCGACATGTAAACGCCCATCGACCAGATTGCAGACGGAACATGGATGTAGATGATACGGAAGCTATCGCCTTGTTGGTAATCAGAAGGCGCAAATGCAAGCCCCCACACGGTACCGACGGATAGACACAATAGCGCTAGGATCGAAAACCATGGCAAAAGTTTACCAGCAAGCTGATAAGAGGTTTCTGCTTTGGCATAGGGATGGAGCCATTTCCACATGTTGTAATCTCACTCTTACTTCATATTGCTTACAGCTATTAAAGCTATAATTATAATAATTTTATTTGTCTTGCTTTCAGTTTTATTGACTCTATGAGTCCAATCGACACATTTGGTTCACATTGGCTATACGATAACGGAACCCCAATCAGTTCACACTTACTCTAAGTGCGGCACTGATCGCAAAAGGCGTCATAGTCATCGCACCCATTAACATTGCCCCAAGCACCGCCAATTGACCGTTGTATGCAACGCCCAAAGCCGCAGCGTCAATTGCTGACGTCGCGAAGATTAAAATGGGGATGTAAAGCGGCAAGATTAACAGGCTTAACAGGACTCCGCCCTTCTGTAACCCAACGGTTAACGCAACACCAATCGCACCAATAAAACTCAATGCGGGTGTTCCTACCAGCAAGGTCAACACAACTGAGAGCCATGTATCAAAATCTAAAGACAACAAAACAGCCAATAATGGGCTGATTAAAATCAATGGTAACCCGGTCAACAACCAGTGTGCTATGACTTTGGACAATACTACCAACTGCAACGGGATTGGCATCAGCATCATCTGTTCAAGGGCGCCATCTTGAAAATCATCACGGAAAAGACGCTCTAAAGAGAGCAATGCAGAGAGCAAAGCGGCCACCCAAACAATACCCGCAGCAATACGCGCAAGTAGGTTTGGCTCTGGGCCAATACTCAAAGGGAAAAGCGTGATAACAATGATGAAGAACCACAAAGGGTTAAAAATATCCGCTTGACGTCGAAACGCGATAAGCAGTTCGCGTCGGATAATCGTGGTCATTGAAGAGATCATATTACTCACCCAACTTTATTTTTCTTAGTTTCGGGCTATCAGCAAACATATCTTGGTGTGTGGTTAACAACACAATGCCACCGTTGTCTGCATGCTGAGAAAAAAGAGATTCGAGAACTTTCACGCCCTGCTTATCAATGGCAGTCAGCGGCTCATCAAGAATCCACAACATTTGCTTGCTCAACCAAAGGCGAGCCAACGCAACTCGGCGTTGTTGGCCTGCTGAAAGTTGCCCCGCAGGTACGTCTTCTCTGCCCGCAAGCCCGACTTGAGCCAGCGCGTGGTAAAGCTCTTCTTTGCTGGTACCGCCACTGTGAATCGACTGATAAAAGCTCAGATTCTCATAAGCACTAAGCTCGCGCTTTACGCCTGTTTGGTGACCAAGAAAAAGTAAATTTTGATGATAAACATCTCGACTCGATTCAATAGACTCACCGTCCCAAGAGATAGTGCCGTCATCGCGATCGCCTAAGCCAGTAATAATCCTAAGGAGTGTCGTTTTCCCGGTACCGTTACGACCTTCAACTTGAACCAGCTCACCTGGTTTCAATTGAAAAGACAACGATTCAAACAGAATCCTGTCGTCACGAATAGCAGTTAAATTTGAGACTTCTAGCATAGGTAAATTTAGTCGAGTAATGAGAGCGCTATAGTAGCACACCAACATGGTGACAAAACAGGACTAGGCGTTTTCGATAGAACAAAGTCGGTAAGAAACTGTTACCACCTCATCACAATTTACACATTTTCATCAACAAACAAGATATTGTCGTAGATACAATCACTTATAAACATCGTTCTATATAGATCGGACAGGCATAAAAAAAGAAGCCGAAGCTTCTTTTAAGAGGAATACGTAATAAACATCAATTGCTCAATACGAATTAAGCGCTCAATTTAACGACGTCGAGGCGGGTCTCTGCGATCGCGAGAGGCATCGGGTTGCTGATCGTACGATGAAGGGTCGCTTCGTAATGAAGGAATTTTCTCTTTACCAGCAAGCTTGTTCTGCAGAGACATCATCAGCTCAGCTTCTGCTTTGGGTAATTCACATTCTTCAATTAACTCGTTAATCCCAGCGCCAAGCTGAACCATTTTCGTTGCACGTGTGTACAAACGTCCATCGGTATCCGCATGTTCCAGCTCAACAATACGTTCATTCAAATGTTTGATAAGATCTTGTTGTTCAGTCACTTTCTGGCCAAGGCCAACCACAACAGAGCGAACCTCAAGTAATTGCTTACTCGATTTTTGAAGCTCTTTGTCCAAGTTACGAACTTGCAGGCGTGACTGATCGAGCTGCTTTTGAATCGCACGTTTTACTTTGCTAATCAAAATCAGGATAAATAACGTAAAAACCCCAACGCCTGATATCAGAGCGACAGGGCTTAAAGGAAGCGCTTCAAACATTACAGGTGAGCCATCTCATCCCATTCGTCTTCGCTTAGTAGTTTGTTTAGATCTACTAAGATAAGTAGCTTGCCATCTCGGTTACTTACACCTTGGATGAACTTAGCACTTTCATCAGTACCAACACTTGGCGTTGTGTCGATTTCAGAAGAACGCAGGTAAACCACTTCAGCAACGCTATCTACTAGAATGCCAATTACTTGACGCTCAGATTCAATAACGATGATACGAGTGTTGTCTGTGATTTCACCTTGCATCAAACCAAAGCGAGAACGAGTGTCGATAACAGTAACAACGTTACCACGTAGGTTAATAATACCTAGAACGTAATCTGGAGCACCCGGTACTGGAGCAATTTCGCTGTAACGTAGTACTTCACGTACTTGCATTACGTTGATGCCGTAAGTTTCTTCTTCTAGCTGGAAAGTCACCCATTGAAGTACTTCATCATTCGTTTGCTCTTTTCTTACTTCAACTTCACTCATATGAGACATAGATAATCCTCTTGCCGTCGTTACCGACCACTATTATTAACTTGATGCTTATTGTTAGCCCAATGCTTATTACTAGCTTAATGCTTTTACATCTAGCCCTGCGTTTAGCATGGCGATTAATGCTTCAACATGAATCAAAGCACACATTTTTTCTTTTACCATACCAGCGAGCCATGGGCGTTTCCCTGCCATTTCTCGCCAACGTACTTTGTCTGTATTAAGTAGCTCGGTGCCTTTGAGCTCGGTGCCCGCAAGGCCCCACAAGCTCTCTCCAAGCATCACTATATATTGATAGTTTTCTTTGTATTCGTCACCTGATAGTTTCTCAGACATCACCCATTTTGCGGTGTCGACCACATCTAGCTGACTATCACGGTTGGTTTGTAAACCCAAATACCAAGCTGGCTTACCAATGATATGACTTAACTCTTCAAGGCGATGGATGCCGCCAAGCTCATCAAGTGGCACCGCAAAGGTCACGCCGTTTACATCAAAATACAAGACTTGAAAGTCTTCTTTGCGAACCGTACTTTCCCAAGAGGTAAACTGGTCAGCACCTCCGGCTTGAGTTTCTGGTTCAATAACTGTCTCGGGCTCAGGAACGTCAAGTTCAGGCTCAACAGCCTTAACTTCTGCTTGTTCCGTCGCTAACGGTTCAGCTTGTAACTCTTCAATTTGCTGCGATTCAACAGGTGGCTCTACAACAATTGATAAATCGGGTTCTGGAAGATTCCAATCCTGAATCTCTGGCTCTTCGAACACTTGAACAGACTCAACCGCGGCATCAAACATTTGCATGTCAGCTTGCTCGGCAATTTTCTGGGTGTTCTGATCCATCAACTCATCAAGGTTCAGTTCATCAACAACATTGGTCGCCTCTAAACGACTCAGTAGTTTCTGAACATCCTCAAGGTTAGGAACCTCAAACTCAGCCGCGCGTATTTCTGAGTAGCTTGAGTGGTGACTCGAAAATTGGCGCTCTGGCTCTGGCTCTGGCTCTGGCTCTGGCTCTGGCTCTGGCTCTGGCTCTGG